>JAGFXG010000287.1 GCA_017860985.1 Deltaproteobacteria bacterium | reverse complement strand
GTTTGAAATTACCGAATACTATCAGGACCGTCTTCGGTTGGAGAACTGCAGCGCAATATAGTAAAAAACATCGATTGGCTTCATGAAACACAGGCAGGATCTTACTCCTTCCGTTTGGTTGTCAGATTCATTCAGGTTCAGTCCGGCGGGGTCTTTTTGACACGGCCGGACTGTTTCATTATTTTGGGATGTTCAAACTCCCTGCAGGATAAGCGAGTGCTGTGATGCAAGATAACCGAATCTCCGTGCTGAAGCAGATATTGCCATACGCTGCACTGTTAAAGAGTACGGGGAGAGCTATAGAAATTATGTGAATTCCGCGGTTCCTCCCGAAAAGGAACGGTTTGTCTTTGCCTGCGCTTTCTCATGTAAACGCGATCCCGCCAACACCTTCCCTCTTACATGAAATTTTCCGGATCCACGTCCAACGTCATCTTCACCGCGCTTGTCTCATGCTTCTCCGCCAGTTCGTTTGCAATGGCATGCAGGATTCGGCTGTTGCGTCCCTTGATCAGCATCTGCTGGCGATACTGTCCCCGGATCTTTGACAGCGGCGATTCCGATGGCCCGATAATTTCAGCTGCGTTTCCATGCTTTGCGGCCAGCTCCCGCGCCTCACGGCCTTTTTCCTGCGCGGTTTCCATAAGCGCATCCTTCTTCCCGGACGACAGGCGAAGGCAGATGATCCGGCTGAAAGGAGGGTACTGCAGTGCCTTGCGAAACTCAATTTCATCGGAATAAAAAGACGGATAATCGTGTTTTTGGGTGTACTGCAGGGCATAGTGCTCCGGGTTGAAAGTCTGGATGATGACCCGGCCGCAGACGTTGCCGCGTCCGCCCCGTCCGGCAACCTGTGTGAGCATCTGAAAGGTTTTTTCCGAAGCGCGAAAATCCGGCATGTTCAGAGAGGTGTCCGCTGCAATGACGCCCACGAGAGTGATAAAGGGGAAGTCATGTCCCTTGGTGATCATCTGTGTGCCGACCAGAATATCAATTTTTTTCTGCTCCAGTGCGCAAAGGATTTCTTCCTGTGACCCTTTTCGGGCGGTCGTGTCGGAATCCATCCGGCAGATCCGGGCGCCGGGAAACAGACGTTCAATTTCTTTTTCCAGCTTCTGAGTGCCCGTGCCGTAACTGAGGATTTTCCCGCTCCTGCAATTGGGGCAAAGCGGCATGGATTTTTGTGTATGGTCGCAGTAATGGCACTTGATGATGTTTTCCGCCACATGGCTTTTCAGGGCAACGGCGCAATTGGGGCATCGGAAATTATAGCCACAGTCGCCACAGACTAGGAAGGTGTCAAATCCGCGCTTGTTGAGAAAAAGCAGGGATTGTTCTTTGCGGGCAAGCGTTTCGGCAATGGCCAGAACCATTGTATCCGAAAGGATCGGTGTTTTGCCGTGAGCTTCCTTCTGGGCTTTCATATCAACAATGTCAATTCGGGGTAGCGGCCTGTTTTGTACCCTTTGCGTCAACTCAAGAAAAGCATATTTTTGGGTTCGGGCGTTATAGTAAGAACGGATGCCCGGAGTGGCCGACCCGAGGACGACAACCGCTTTTTGCATTTTCGCTTTCACCACGGCCAGATCACGGGCGTGATAGCAGAGCTTGTCGTCCTGTTTGTAGGATGCGTCGTGTTCTTCATCAACGATAATCAACTTCAAATTGCCAAGCGGAGCAAAAAGTGCGGAGCGCGCGCCGATTACGAGATTGATCTTGCCGCGTTTGATTTGACGCCATTGATCATAGCGGACGCTGCGGGCTATACCGCTGTGGATGACGGCGATTTTGTTTTCGTCAAATCGTCCGGCAATCCGGGAAATAAGCTGGGGCGTCAGGGCGATTTCCGGGACCAGGTAGATGGCCGTGCCGCCATTCTTAATAACGTTCGTGATGGCGTTGAGATAAACTTCTGTTTTGCCGCTTCCGGTGACGCCGTGAAGGAGAATCGGGCAAAACGTTTCCGAATGGAGCCTGCCCAGGATCTCCGCCAGGGCTTTTTTCTGTTCATCATTGAGCATGATGTCTGCCGGTGCTCTGCTGATGGATGATGTCAATGAGGCTTTGCGGATGAATTCGGCATTTCCGATTGCCAGGACGCCTTTTTCGAGCAGTTTTTTGATTACGGCGCTGGAAGCTTTCGCGGAGGATATCAGATCGTTCAAATCCATGGGGCCGGAGTTTTTCAGAAAATCAACTACAGCCTCCTGTCGTGCCGTCATCCGCAAGCCTTCAGGCAGGATGGTTTCGAGCCGAATGATTTTCTGCGTTCGGACCGCCAGGGGTTTTTTCTGACGCTCAAGAATTTGTACAAGACCGGCCAGGTGAAGCCCGTGCACAATCGCCGCGGCATTTTTAAGCTCTGTGTTTTTAGTCAATTGTGCCAGTGCGATCCCCTGAGGACAGGAATGAAGAAAATCCAGAAGCTTTTCCTGCGATTTGGACAGCGACAAACCGGCGGGTACAGGCAGGGGGAGAACCCAGAGATAATCTTTTTTTTCAGATCCTGCGGGGATCAGTTCGGCCAGAGTTTTTCCAAGGGGATAAATGCAATACCTGGAAATCCATGAAAAAAACCGGAGATCTTCATCGTCAAAAAGCGGCTCGTCATCAAGGATTTCGGTTATGGATTTAACCTTTTCCAAGTTGCAGGAGGATGTCAGGGCCGTTATAAAACCGGTTCGTTTTCTGCGGCCAAAAGGAACATAAACCCTTTTGCCGATCATGGCTTTTACCTGGAGATTTTCCGGCACGGCATAGGTGAAGAGCTTGTCGGCCGGAATGTTGAGGGCGACATTTACATACATGAAATTTAACTATCATCTTTGGAGAAAAAAAGAAATCTTCCCCTGTGAAGAACCTCATTTTAGATGACCAGGATATGCCTGTTTCAGAAACGGGGCCTGATCAAACAAAAAACGCCCCGGGGACGGGGCGTTTTTTGCCGTGTGGTGAAGATTATTCGCCTTTTAACTTTTCGAGTTTTTCCTGCTTGGTTTTGCAGTCGATGCATTCCGTCGTGACCGGTCTGGCCATTAATCTTTTCTCCGAAATCGGCCCGCCGCAAGCTTCACATATACCGTACGTTCCATCATCAATTCTTTTGATGGCTTCCTGCATTTTAACAATGAGCTTCCGCTCCCTGTCGCGGAT
>JAGFXG010000034.1 GCA_017860985.1 Deltaproteobacteria bacterium | reverse complement strand
ATTATTTAACTATTATCCATGCCCGTTAAATACCGGCCAGAAAAAGCCCCAAAAATGATTAAGCCTTAAGAAATCTATTGACAGAACCGAAATAAATCGGCTATATGCAACCCAGTTAACGTTAAGTGGATTTAAACCGCACTTATTTGAAATTTCAATTTATGGCGAGGTGCATTATATGTCCGATTTTGTAAGCAAAACGATGGGTGAAGTGATTAAAGAAACCGCCGGCCGCTTCCCCGATCATCCGGCGCTCGTTGCTCCCGAATTCAATATCCGCCTTAATTATTCCCAGTTATATGATCAATGCCGTAAGACGGCCAGAGGACTGATGGCGCTTGGCGTCAAGCGCGGCGATCACGTTTCCGTATGGACGACCAATGTCCCGGAATGGGTCTATCTGCAATATGCACTGGGGATGGTCGGCGCAGTTCTGGTCACGATCAACACCAACTACCAGACACATGAGCTGGAATATATTCTCAAGCAATCGGACTCCACTACCCTGTTTCTCATCGACGCGTACCGTGATACCAGCTTTTACGAAACCGTACGCCGCATTCTGCCGGAACTGGACAACGATCAGCCCGGGAAAATTGTTTCCTCCAAACTTCCTCTTCTGAAAAACGTTGTCTATATCGGGAAGAGAGAAAGCACTCCCGGCATGTTCAAATTTTCCGATCTGATCAACATGGGTGAGAGCGTTTCCGAGGCGGCGCTGGATGAGCGGATGAATGCTCTGTCCGATGATGATGTGATCAATATGCAGTACACCTCCGGAACAACCGGTTTCCCCAAAGGCGTCATGCTGACGCATCATAACATCGTTAACAACGCCCGTATGGTCGGGGATGTGATGGGGATGACCGAAAAGGACAGTCTGCTGATTCAGGTCCCTGTCTTTCATTGCTTCGGCTGCGTCATGAGCACTCTCAACTGCGTCTATCACGGATCGAAAATGGTTCTTTTGGAATACTTCGATCCGATCAAAGCGCTGCAAATGATAGATCAGGAGAAATGCACGGCCGTCAACGGTGTCCCGACAATGTTTGTCACCATCCTGAATCATCCCGATTTCGACCGTTACGATCTGAATTCCCTGCGCACCGGCATTATGGCGGGTGCGCCCTGCCCCGTCGAAGCGATGAAGCAGGTGATCACCAAAATGCACTGCTCCGAAATCGTTATCGCCTTCGGCCAGACGGAATCTTCGCCGGTCATGACGATGACGCGGCGCGACGATCCGGTGGAACTGCGGGTTGCCACCGTCGGCCGTCTGCTGCCGGATATCGAAGGTAAAATTATCGACCCGGAAAGCGGCAAAGATTTACCTCCTGACACACAGGGCGAAATCGTGACCCGCAGCGCCTGCGTGATGAAGGGATATTACAAAATGCCCGAAGCCACGACGAACACCATTGACAAGGACGGCTGGCTGCACACAGGCGACCTGGGAGTGGTGGACAAAAACGGTTATTATAAAATAACCGGCCGGATCAAAGACATGATCATCCGGGGCGGTGAAAATATCTATCCCCGTGAGCTGGAAGAATTTCTCTTCACGCATTCGAAGGTTGTCAATGTCCAGGTTGTTGGCATCCCTGACAAAAAATACGGTGAACAGGTGCTGGCGGCGATTCAGTTGAAAAACGGACAGACAGCGACAGCCGACGAATTCATTGAATTCTGCAAAGGCAAAATCGCGCGTCATAAAATTCCGAAATACTGGGAATTTGTTGACAGCTACCCCATGACGGCCAGCGGAAAAATCCAGAAGTTTAAGATGAAGGAAATTTTCGAGAAAAAATACCAGAGTTAAACTTTTCTGGGAATGGCTTCAGGCCAAAGCAAAAAAGATCAGGCAGGGTATTAATTTTCATCCAAACCAATGCCACTTCACAGACAAAGGTGGAGCATAAATTAAAGTAATATATTCCGGACGGAGCGCTGCAACGGAATGGCTCACCCTGATCCATTCGACAGGCACCATGGATTTTGTCCCCGCCGAAAAAAAATAAACAAACGAAAAGAGGTAACCAAGCAATGGCAAATATCATCAACCGCGACACTATCGGAGACATGGCACGCAGAGCCGCAACGAAATACGGCGATAAAACCGCAATCATTTTCCGCGATCTTAAACTGTCATTTTACGATCTGGAACGGGAGGCAAGACGTTTTGCCAACCTGATGACCAGCTACGGAATCAAAAAAGGGGACCGGGTGGCTATCTACGCATACAACTCCCACTACTATCCCATCAGCATGATCGGCCTTGCCAAAATCGGCGCGATCCAGGTGCCTATCAACTACATGCTCAACGCCGAGGAAATCGCTTACATCATCAATCATTCGGGGTCCCGGATCTTTATTGTGGAGGATATCCTCTACCCGATTATCGCCAAGGACCAGGACAAATTTTCCACCGTTGAAAAATGGGGTTTTATTCCCCTGGGGGATTCCAGTGTCCCTGACGGGTTCTTCAACATGATCTCGGAAATGGAAACGATGCCTTATGACGAGCCGCAGGTGGAGGTCAGCGCGGAAGATGTCGTGCAAATTCCCTACACCAGCGGAACGGAGTCCAAACCCAAAGGCGCGATGCTCTCGCACCGGGCGCTCATGTCTCAGTATCACAGCTGTATTTTCGACGGCCAGTATGACACCTACGATGTCAGTCTTCATGCCCTGCCCCTGTTCCATTGTGCTCAACTTCATTGTTTCCTCATGCCCTATCTGTATATCGGGGCCACAAATGTCATTATGCACAAGGCGGATCCCCTGGAGATGATCAAACTCATTGAAAAGTATCAGATCACCCATATGTTCGCCCCGCCCACGGTATGGATCGGGATTTTGAATCATCCGGAATTTAAAAACTATAACCACGCCAGCCTGAAAAAAGCCGCATACGGCGCCAGCATCATGCCGGTGGAGATCATCAAGCAGCTGTCTGTTACGTTTCGCAACCTGAAACTCTGGAATTACTACGGGCAGACCGAGATGGGACCGGTGGCCACCATTCTGAAACCGGAAGATCAGCTGCTCAAACCGGGCTCCGCGGGACAACCGGTTCTGAACGTAGAAACCCGGCTGATGGATGATGACGGAAAATTCGTCCCCGTCGGAACCGTAGGAGAAATCGTTCATCGGTCCGGCCATGTCATGACCGGCTATCTCAACGATCCGGAAAAAACCGCGGACGCTTTCCAGTTCGGCTGGTTTCACAGCGGTGATCTGGGCCGCTTTGACAATGACGGCTACCTGTATGTCGTGGACCGTAAAAAAGACATGATCAAGACGGGTGGCGAAAACGTGGCTTCCCGCGAGGTCGAAGAGGTGCTTTACCGGTATCCGGGCATCGAGGAACTGGCGGTTATCGGACTGCCCGACCCGAAATGGATAGAGATCGTGGCGGCCGTGGTTGTCCCCAAAAAAGGCGCCTCTCTTGACGAAAAGGAAATTATCAATTATTGCAAGAGCAACCTGGCCGGGTTTAAATGCCCGAAGAAAATATTTATCGCCGATAAACTTCCCAAGAATCCGTCCGGGAAAATATTAAAGCGCGAGCTGAAAGAAGCTTACAGCGCATCATAAGCACAGACGGGGCACGCTGTGGCGTGCCCCGTCAAATCTTTTTATAACAGGAATCATTATGAACGGTGAATTTACATCCATCGGCGAACTTGCCAGAATTCTGGACATGAGCCAGCGGACCATCCGCTACTATGAAGAAATAGGCCTGCTCAATTCCATCAAACGCGTTGAGGGAGGCCGCAGAATTTATACGGAAGCTGATCTCCGGCGCCTGAAACTGATTAAGCGCCTCAAGATCATGGGCATGACGCTTTCCGAAATGCAGGAACTCGAAGCCATGTGGACCTATGAAAAATCCAATGAAAAAGTTCTCAAAAGGCTTCTGGAACTCCTGGGCAATCACTTGAAAAGGCTTGACGAGCGCATTGCCGATCTGGATATTCTGCGCCACGAAATCAAAGAGTACCAGGAAAGAATACTGGCAAAAATCGAGAAGTAACTGCAGTCTGCCGTTTACCGTTCAACGGGATCATCCTCTCCGCTTATTTTCTCTCTTCACTTCTCTAATGCCAGGTTGCATTCAAAGGATAACGCGGCGGCAAGGAGGAGGCTCCGCAGGCGTATTATTGATACGTTGAGGAAGCCGACCCCCATGTCTGGGGGCACGCGACCGATGCCAACAAAGTTAGCCAAAGACCGGATGCGCATTCCGCAAGGAAGCGCAAAAAGAAACTATTCCTTCTCTACCGGTAGTTGCCATTCTGAAATTGGCAACTACATGCAACTTGGTATAAAATATCCATTGCCAGTAATACGGCCCTTGGGTATAATTTTAACAGGACCGAACATGACATCATGAAACAGGACTTTTCCCGGGAATACGAATTTGCTGGAAAAACAAAAGACTGGAAATGACATGACAAAAGGGGAAAGGGATTTACGTCCCTATATTCAAGGAGTTCTCAACTGTGACCGGCGCATGCTGGCTAAAACAATCACGCTGGTTGAAAGCTCTTTGCCTGCCGACCAGGAATCGTCCAGACAAATCCTGGATGCCCTGATGCCATACACAGGCAAGGCGCTGCGCATGGGCATCACAGGACTGCCGGGCGCAGGCAAAAGCACTTTTATCGAAAGCTTTGGAATCATGCTGACCAACAAAGGCAACAGGGTTGCCGTCCTGGCAGTCGATCCCAGTTCGCCGAAAACGGGCGGCAGCATTCTGGCCGACAAGACCCGGATGGAAAAACTGGCGATCAATGAAAAGGCTTTTATACGCCCCTCCCCTTCAGGGAAAACCCTGGGCGGTGTGGCGCGAAAAACGCGTGAAACAATGCTGGTGTGTGAAGCAGCAGGTTTTGACGCGGTCATGATTGAAACCGTCGGCGTGGGACAATCGGAGGTCGCGGTTGCTTCCATGGTCGATTTTTTTCTGGTGCTGATGATCGCCGGGGGTGGTGATGAATTGCAGGGCATGAAGAAAGGTGTCCTGGAACTGGCCGATGCAGTGGCGATCAATAAGGCCGATGGCGACAACATTGAACGGGCCGAAATTTCACGCCGTCAGTATGAAACGGCTTTTCATCTTCTATCACGGGCCTGCCCCAGTTGGTCACCGCCGGTTGTGACATGCAGTTCCATTACGACAGACGGACTGGAAAACCTATTTAAAATCATACTCGACCATCGTGAAAAAATGACTGCGAGCGGTGACCTGCAGAAAAAGAGAAAAGAACAGGACCGGGAATGGTTAAAATTTATGGTTCGTGAAGGTGTGCAGGAGTGGTTTTACAACAGCCCGGCGGCGGCAGTACTGGCTGATTCACTCCGTGAGGTGGAAACCGGCCATACAACACCAAACACTGCGGCAGCCCGGGTGTTGGATTGTTTGAAAGGGCAGAAGTTTTAGGACTCAAGGCTAAAGGTTCAAGGCAAAAGGATCAAGAATAAAGCAGAGTGCAATGCACACCTTGTTTTCCTGTAGCATATTCCCGATCGACTCCTGAACAGTCACCCGCAAACAGGTCGTGGAGGCAAAAACTTTCCTGCACGAAACACAAAATAGGCAACAATAGAATATCAGGAGATTATTAATCATGAAAATTCTGAAAGTGGATCACATTGGGATCGCAGTAAAGAACCTGGAGGAAAGTGCCAGGTTTTATGAAATGCTCGGCATTCAATCGACCGGTTCGGAAGTGGTGGCCGAACAGAACGTGAAGGTTTCCTTTTTCCCGGTAGGGGATTCTGAAATCGAACTCCTGGAATCCACATCGCCCGACGGACCCATCGCCAGATATATTGAGAAAAACGGGGAAGGCATCCAGCATCTGGCACTGCGCGTCGATAATATAGAAGCGGCGCTGGAGGAACTCAAGGCTAAAGGCGTCCGCCTGATCGACGAAAAACCACGCTACGGCGCAGGTGGCGCAAAAATCGCTTTTGTCCACCCCAAATCGACCGGCGGCATTCTGCTGGAGCTGAGTCAGAGAGAGGACTGAATAGGACATCCGGTTGAACCTGACGGAAAATAAGCACATTTCATGTTTTTAATTTCGTCTTGACAAGGCTTTCGCAGCTGTGTTAGGCAAAAGCCAATTATTTAGAAAGTTGATTGCAGTCCGTGCTGATTATTATTACAAACAAAAACTGGTGGTGGCAGACCAAACGTGTCTGCCCGTAAGCTCTTACATTATTGAGCATGGGCAGGGAAGCTCCTTCCCATGACTTGCAGACGTATCGAAATGCCTTGGGAAGAAAAGATCCATGGCATTTTTTTTAGCCTCAAAACAGTCATAGCTAAACGTCTGCAGCACGGCAACGCAGCATAAATTTTTATTAAGGAGAACGCATATGGAACAGGTCAAAGTATTGCTGGAAGATCACGAAATACCGAAGCAATGGTACAATGTTATGGCGGACTTGCCCACACCGATGAAGCCGCCGCTGCACCCCGGCACAGGCCAGCCGGTCACCCCTGACGATCTGGCGGCCATTTTCCCCATGAACATCATTGAGCATGAAGCCTCTACCCAACGGTGGATTGATATCCCCGATGAGGTTCTGCAAAAGTACCTGCTGTGGCGTCCGTCTCCTCTGTACCGTGCCCGCAACTTCGAAAAGCTGCTCGGCTGCCCTGTACAGATTTATTATAAAAATGAAGGCGTCAGTCCCGCAGGTTCACACAAACCTAACGCAGCCATCCCGATGGCCTATTACAACAAAGTTGCCGGAACCAAGCGCATCACGACGGAAACCGGAGCCGGCCAGTGGGGAAGTGCTCTGGCCATGGCCTGCAAAATGTTTGACCTGGTATGCCGCGTTTACATGGTCAAGGTCAGTTATGAACAAAAACCCTACCGCCGTATGATGATGAACACGTGGGGAGCGGAATGCATTCCCAGTCCCAGCAACCTCACTCAGGCCGGCCGCAATGTTCTGGCCGAACATCCGGATTCTCCCGGCTCCCTGGGCATCGCCATCAGCGAAGCCATCGAAGATGCAGTGAACAGTAAGGATACCAAATACGCACTGGGCAGCGTGTTGAATCATGTGCTGATTTATCAGTCGATTATCGGTCTTGAAGCTCAAAAGCAGATGCAGAAGCTTGGAATCTACCCCGATGTCGTCATGGGCTGCTGCGGCGGCGGCAGTAATTTTGCAGGTATCGCAGCGCCATTCCTGTCGGACAAATTCAATGGCAAAAAGGTGAATGTCGTCGGCGCGGAACCCACATCATGCCCGAGTATGACCAAAGGGCCGTTCGCATACGATTTCGGCGATCTGGCTAAAACAACACCACTGCTCCCGATGTATACACTGGGCCACGATTATGTCCCCGCGCCGATTCACGCGGGTGGCCTGCGTTACCACGGCATGGCCCCCATTGTCAGCCACCTGGTCCGTGAAAAGTTCATTGAACCCAGAGCCTACGACCAGTTGAAGACGTTTGACGCCGGCGTTAAATGGGCGCGTTCGGAAGGCTTCATCCCCGCACCGGAAACCAATCACGTCCTGGCGGCTGTGGTCGATGAAGCGATGCGAGCCAAAGAGGAAGGCAAAGAAAAAGTGATCCTCTTTAACTGGAGTGGTCACGGCCTGGTGGATTTGGCGGCTTATGACGCCTACTTCGCCGGGAAACTGGAAGCCTACGAATTGCCGGATCATGAAATTGACCGTGCGTTGAACGCCATTAAGGATTTCCCCAAACCTTAAAGAGAGCGGTTGATGTTTTTTACGAGCCGTCAGGAAAATATATTTCTTGACGGCTTTTCTTTTTTTCGTCAAGCTTACGTCCGGATGATCACTGAATACGACCATAAATTAATCCGCTGCCCGAAACTGGGCGATGAAATGACCTTTGCCTACTGTCTGCGTGAAGCAGGAGATCTGCCCTGTGCAAGGATCATTCAATGCTGGTTCAGATCTTTCGATGTGGCATCCTTTCTCAAAGATCGCCTGACCGCGGATGAATGGATGCGCTATACAGGCGCGCAGCCTGGAAATAAAGTGGTCAGTTTGATTGAAATCATTGAAAAATCGAAGAGGCAACAATGAAGAATCTGGATTTGTTCAGTCTGGGAACCGAAAGCGACGCCCTAGACACCGCACCGCTGGCCGAGAGAATGAGGCCTCAGAAACTTGCCGACTATGTGGGCCAGTCGCATCTGACCGGTGAAGACACATTGCTCAGACGCGCCATTGCGGAAGACAAATTATTTTCAATGATCTTCTGGGGCCCCCCGGGATCGGGAAAAACGACCCTCGCCCGAATTTTAGCCAACGAAACAAAATCTAATTTTGTCAGCTTTTCCGCCGTTCTCTCCGGCGTCAAGGAAATTCGCTCCGTCATTGATGACGCCAGAGACCTATGGGAAGCCAAAAAGCAAAAAACCATTCTTTTTGTCGATGAAATTCACCGTTTCAATAAAGCGCAGCAGGATGCCTTTCTCCCGCATGTGGAAAGCGGGCTTGTCACCCTCATCGGTGCCACAACGGAAAACCCGTCTTTTGAAGTCATTGCTCCCCTGCTTTCAAGAACACGCGTCATGCTCCTCAAACAATTTACGGAAGAAGATCTGGCCGTCATTCTGAAGCGCGCCCTTTCCGACGGGCAAAGGGGCCTGGGGAAATTTTCAATTCAAGCCGACGATGAAGCCATTCAATTCATTATCCGGATTTCTGACGGGGACGCCCGCACAG
>JAGFXG010000286.1 GCA_017860985.1 Deltaproteobacteria bacterium | reverse complement strand
GGATGGGCGCTTTTGCCACCCAGAGGGTGGCTGTGCGCCTCTGTTCTAACCTAACAGCCTAATAGTCTACAGCCTACTAGCCACCCCGTGCCTTTCTGCTTGACACGGCTTGAGAAAAATCTGAATATGCGCCCATGAGATTTTTATATAATACTCTTTTACTGATTGCCGCTGTTCCCGGGCTTATATTTTTCTCTCTGAAAATCCTGATCACCGGTAAATACCGCAATAGTTTTATCCAGAAGCTTGGCGGCAGGCAGGAGTCAATGCTGGCCGGGCTGAAAAAAGGCACACGCGTCTGGATTCACGCCGTTTCCGTCGGCGAGGTGACGGCCGCCGCCCCGATTGTTGCTTCCATTAAAAACAGAAGGCCCGACGTGCAGGTTGTTTTTTCAACATCCACGGAAACCGGTCAGGGGATGGCCAAAGGACTGGTTAAAGAGGCGGATGCCTTTATCTATTTTCCGCTGGATTTTCCTTGCGCCGTCCATAAAACACTGGATCTTGTCCGTCCGGACGTCTTTGCCCTGGTGGAGACGGAGATATGGCCGAATTTTCTGGTCGCCTGCAACAGGCGCGGCATCTCATCTTTAATTGTAAACGGAAGGATTTCCCCCCGCTCTTTTGGCAAATATCAAAAGACGGTTTTTTTCTGGCGACGGATTCTTGAGAATATTGCTGAAGCCGGGATGATTTCCGACATCGACGCATCAAGAATTACCGGCATTGGAATGGCAGCGGGAAAAATCAAGGTTCTGGGCAACGCCAAGTATGACGCCCTTGCGGCAATGGCTTCACCAGCCCTTCACGAGGACATCGCCGGCCGTTTGCAAGTTCAAAATCATGAAAAATTCCTTGTTGCGGGAAGCACGCACCCCGGCGAAGAAGACGCTGTCATTGAGGCCTATAAAAAACTGCTTGCGCGTTATCCCGAATTCAGATTAATTCTCGTCCCGCGACACATAGAGCGAACCCGCGATGTGATCGGTGTTTTGCGACAGGCGGGATTGAATGATATCATAACCTATACAGAGATCAGTAGCGGGCGGCCGCGCCGGAATGAAAAAGTGATTGTTGTTGATGTGATTGGTGAGCTCTTCAAAATATATTCGCTGGGGACGATCGTCTATTGCGGCGGTTCGCTGGTTCCGAAAGGCGGTCAGAATATTCTGGAAGCGGCTGCCTGGGGCAGGGTGATTTTTTACGGGCCGTCCATGGAAGATTTCAGTCAGGAGGCGGCGCTTCTGGAGGATGCCGGGGCAGGCATCCGCATTCGCGATGCCCGGGAATTGTCCGAGGGCATGTTAGAGATTCTGGCTGATCCGCAGGACGCCCGGAGACGAGGTGAGCGAGGTCGGGCGGTTGTTCTTGCCAATATGGGGGCTGCCGAACGTTATGCGGAAATGATTATCGGGCACACGGGCTGAATCCCTCCCTGCAAGGTAAGAAAAGTTTTTTAGATCATGGTGGAAAAGCAGGCGTAAAAAAGATAAGCTGGCAATGTTCAAGGAGGATACTTATGCAGAAAAAATACGAGGCGCTGAGCGAGCAGGTCAATCTGACAAAAACGTTAATGGCGAAATCGGTTATTTCCAAATACCTCAACAGAACGAATCTGATCTGCTATTCAGAACTTTCCCGGCTTCTTGGCTGCGAAGCGTTCGTCAAGCATGAAAACCACAACCCGACCGGATCGTTCAAAATTCGGGGGGCACTGAATTTTTTTCATCACATGTCCCGGGAAGAACTGGAAGCCGGAATCCTTGTGGCGACCAGGGGCAATCACGGCCTGGCGATGGCCTGGGCCGGACAATGGTTTCATGTCCCCTGCACGGTGGTTGTGCCGGAAGACAACAATCCGGAGATCAACAGAATCATTGAAAGCTATGGCGCGGAGGTGATCGTCCATGGTGAAGATTTCTACGATGCCCAGTCCTACTGTGATGAACTGGTGGACAGCGCTGGTTATTATTATGTCCAGCAGGGAAACGAACCGGAAATCTTAAACGGCCTTGCCACCATGGGGCTGGAGATTATGGAAGACCTTCCCCTGGCCGATACCATTATTTGCCCGATAGGCGGCGGAGCTGGTTGTGCATCGCTTCTGAAAACTGCCCGTGCGATCAAGCCGGATATCGAAATCATCGGTGTGGAGGCTCAGAATGCGTCGTCTTTCTATAATTCATGGAAAAAGGGGGAAATTGTAACGCTGGATGACGCCCATACGATAGCCGACGGACTCGCTGCAAGAACGGTATTTCATTTGCCTTATGTGATTTTGAAAAACACCATCAGCGATGTTGTTCTTTTGACCGAAGATGAAATACTCGAAGGGGTTAGAATGGCGCTGAACACCACGCATAATCTGGCTGAAGCCGCAGGGGCTGTATCCCTGATGGCGGCTTACAAAATCAGGGAAAGGCTTTCCGGCAAGCGAGTGGTCATGATTATGTCCGGCGGCAACATGAAGATGGATAATCTGAAAAAAGCAATCGGGTGTTGATTTGTTCCTAAACGCCTGATAGACAATACCTCCCCGGTTTCCATGCCGGAATGATAGCATCCGGTCATGAAGATCAACAGGGCTGCTTTTAGTATTGGGGGCATCCGTTTGGTGTCCCGGGTTCTTAAGAATTCAAGAGGGACAAGGAGTTTTTTACACTATGACGCAACCGGTAAACCCAAACCAGAATGATTTTATCCGGGACATCATCGAAGAAGGCCTTCGGGAAAACAAACACGAAGGACGTGTCGCCACGCGCTTTCCACCGGAGCCCAACGGCTATATCCATATTGGACATGCCAAGTCGGTTTGCCTCAACTTCGGCATTGCCGCGCAATATCAGGGAACCTGCAATCTTAGACTGGATGACACGGACCCGCTGGGAGAGTCCATGGAATATGTCGATTCCATTATCCGTGATGTCCGGTGGCTGGGATTTGACTGGGGAGACCGTCTTTTTTACGCATCCGATTATTTTGAGAAACTTTACGCCTTTGCGGTGGAGCTTATCAAAACCGGCAATGCCTATGTGTGCAGCCTGAGCGCCGACGAGGTGCGGGAAAGCAGGGGAACGTTCACCGAACCGGGGAAGGAAAGCCCATACCGGAACCGTTCGGTGGAGGAGAACCTGGACCTTTTTACCCGGATGCGGCAGGGCGAGTTCG
>JAGFXG010000285.1 GCA_017860985.1 Deltaproteobacteria bacterium | reverse complement strand
CTTCGCAAATCACGTTGAAAAGCACAATGGCGCCGATGCCAATCATGCATCGATCTTTGATGTGCACGTCGTGCAGGATGACGCCGTGGGCAACGGTGACGTCATCTTCGACAATGGACTGAGACCCGGGATAAACGTGGATAACCGCATTGTCCTGGATGCTGGAACGGTTGCCGATGATGACCGGCCCAAAATCTGCGCGGATGGACACTCCCGGGGCGATCAGGCATTCATGGCCCAGGCGGACATCGCCTATTAACGAAGCGGTCGGGTGAACGTAAGAATCGGACGGGATCTGCGGCTTTTTGCCTTCGAATTCATATAAAGCCATTAATCTTTACCTGCTCAGGTGATGGAAATATTGACCGAGCCGCCCCGGCCAAAGATGTCATGCAGATGGACATAGCCGATGAGTTTCTTCTTTGCGTTCACCACGGCCAGAGCGGTGATTTCGATTTTTTGCATGAACTCGACCGTTTCCGCGAGCGATGCTTTTTCGTCTATGGTTTTGGGGTTGGCTGTCATAATATCGTCGATGGCAAGCCCTTCGAAGGATAAGCCTTTGCTGATCATCCGGCGTACGTCACCGTCTGTCAGAATGCCCAGCAAATGATTTTTTTTGTCCGTTACCAGCACGAATCCGACATTCATGCTGTCAATGACCCCGATGGCCTTCATGGCTGGTGTTCCTGCCTGTACCAGCGGGATTCTGTCGCCCACAACCATGACGTCCCGGACCGTTGCCCGAAGCCTTTCTCCCAAAGAGCCGCCCGGATGAAATTTGTAAAAGTCCTTTTCACGAAATTTACGTTTGTCAATGAGGGCTATGGCCAGGGCGTCTCCCATAGCCAGTGCCGCGGTGGAACTTGATGTTGGCGCCAGACCGAAAGGACAGGCTTCTTTCTCCACGGACACGTCAATGACCATGTCGCTGTTTTTGGCCAGCGTCGATGTAAGCACACCGGTAAAGCAAATGATCGGTGCGCCAATGTGCTTCACAGAACTGATGATGGGCATCAACTCGCGAGTTTCACCGCTGTTGGAGATAGCCAGCAGGATATCTTCCCTTGTCACAATACCCAGATCACCGTGAATGCCTTCCACCGGGTGCAGAAAGAGCGCCTGGGTTCCAGTACTGGTCAGGGTGGCAACGATTTTCCGCCCGATTAATCCGGATTTTCCGATTCCTGTGATGATCACCCGTCCTTTGCACTGGTAAATCATGTTGACTGCGCGGGAAAAATTCCGGTCGATTTTATCCACCAGGTTTAAAATGCTTTGCGCTTCAATTTTCAAAACTTCCTTGGCGCGCTCGATAGACGCTCGATTATTGCTCATTTTTTTTTATCTGCACCTTATCATCTTTCTTTGAATTCAGAAACATTGTGCGGAAAAGCTACCAAAAAACACCGGACAAAACAAGAATCAATTGATGTTTTCTATTTGACAGATTCAATAAAATAAATAATGGTTTCGCACGAGATTGTCTGCTAAAGAACAACCATGTTCAAACCGAAAAAGAGAGAATCATGAAAGCTGTTTTCATATCCGATGCCCATTTGAAACACTCTGCCGACGAGCGATATGTCCGGTTTATGCAGTTTCTTGATGATCTCAGGGAAGGAAAGATCCGGTCGCTGGTTGATGCCCGGGAACTGGGACCGGATAAAACATCGATTGACCATCTCTATATTGTCGGTGATTTTTTTGATTTCTGGTTTTGCCGGAGCGATCATATTCATCCTGAATTCCGCCTGGTTATCAGCAGACTGCTGGATTTGCAGAAAACCGGTGTCCGCATTCATATGTGCGAAGGAAATCATGATTTCTTTATGAAGGAATATTTTCAGGATATACTGGGCATGGAAGTGTTCGAGGAATGGGCAACCGTCGAAATGGACAGGCTTCGAATGCTTGTTGCTCACGGTGACACGGCAGACCATTCCGACCGCGTGTATATGATGTTCCGTAAAATTCTGCGCAGCCGCGTATTCTATCATGTCCAGCGTTTTGTTCCTGCTTCACTCCTGTGGACACTGGCTGCCGGGACATCCACTGCGAGCAAGCGGGTGAATGATGACAACAGTGAATATCTGGTCGATAAGATGCTTTCCATGGCGACGGTGAAATTGCGTGAGAATTATGATGCCGTGATCCTGGGGCATTGTCATAAACCGGTCCTGCGTTATTTCGAGGTGCAGGGCAGAAAAAAGACATTTGTCACTCTGGGAGACTGGATCAAACACTACTCCTTTCTTTACTATGAAAGCAGAAAGTTCTTTTTAAGCTATTACCAGCCTCCCGGCTGATTGGCTGATGCTTTCCGATGAAATACTGGACATCTTTTCAACTTTATGCTAAAAAACCGCACTTTTTATAAAAAAAGAGCCATTTGATGCTTTTCGGGAGTTTTTTTGAGGTGTTTTCCGATTTGCCGCAAAACGGATAATCAGAGACCAGATATCATAAAAAAAGAGGATAATCATGAATTTTGGTGGCATATATCCCGAGTGTTCACTGCGCGACGCTCAATTTGTGGTCGTTCCGGTTCCCTACGATCTGACCTCTACATATCAGCCGGGCAGCCGGCGCGGACCGGCAGCCATTATCGAAGCTTCGACCAACATGGAGCTGTATGATGAAGAACTGAAAAAAGACACTTATCTGGCGGGGATTCACACTGCGTCACCAGTGGAGATAGATGCGCGAGGCCCCAGGTACATGGTTTCCGCTGTAAGAAAAAAAATCGGACGGTTTGTCAATGCCGGAAAGATACCGGTCATGCTGGGCGGTGAGCACAGCATTTCGCTTGGCGCTGTTCAGGCTGTTGCCGCAAAATACCCGGAACTGACCGTCCTCCAGCTGGACGCGCACGCGGATTTGCGGGACAGTTATCAGGGGACTCCTTATAATCATGCCTGTGTGGCCAGACAGATTGTTGATTGCTGTTCTCTGGTTCAGGTGGGCATCCGCAGCATGAGCAGGGAAGAAGGCGACTATCTGCCGAAAAGCCATGTAAAATCCTATTCGGCAGATTATGTTTTTGATCATAAGAACTGGGCACAGACCGTCTGTAAGGATTTACGCGGTGATGTTTACGTCTCGATTGACCTGGATGTTTTTGATCCGTCCATCATGCCCGCGACCGGAACGCCGGAACCGGGCGGCCTTTAC
>JAGFXG010000284.1 GCA_017860985.1 Deltaproteobacteria bacterium | reverse complement strand
GGTTATGCCGCCCAGCAGGTCATCGAACTGCTCAAAATTCAGGGTTTTCATTTTTTGGATGGTAACCTTCTCCAGGGCAAGTTTCTCCTGCGTGTAACGCTTCAGTGTTTCACTGTAGGCAGCAACCCCTCGACCACCGTTAACAATCGCATCCGCTGCCAGGACACCGCTTAAGCAGGCCATATCGATCCCGCCTCCGTGCAGGGGTGACGTCAGGCCCGCGGCATCACCTGCCAGGATGATATTATCATAAACAAGCCGCGGCAGCATTCCGGCTACGGCCATGCCGCTTCCCCTTTCCAGCACTTGCGCCCCGTCCAAACCTTCTTTACTGATTGTCTGAACCAGCAATTTTTTCAAGTCCAGCTTGTCTTTTTTCAGGGTTCCCCGCACCGTGCAGACCACACCTACATTGGCCCGGCCCGTATCTTTGGGAAAAATCCAGGCGTAGGCCGGCTGATAATCAGCGGGCATATCGGGCAGAAAAACAATCTTGATGCACGGCCACAGCGCACTAAAATCCCCGGCGAGCACCACCTGATGCGCAAGCAGGTACTCCTTAAAATAATCGTTTGAAAAATGGTTCAGACGTGAAGTAACCGATGGAGCGCCGCTTGCATCAATAATCCAGTCATACTCTTTTTTCATCTGCAGCAGACGTGCGGGAGTTATTTTCGTTTGCTCATAAAAAGTGACGCCCCGATCAGCTGCATACCGGGCCAGGTCCTGCTGCCAGGATCGTCTGTCAAGCATCCACAATTTTCGATGCCGGCCCAATGGGAAAGCGTAACAGCCACGCCCTTGAAGAACAACCTCATCAACGGGATGCATCAATCCCCTGCCCGGTTTTTTCATAATGTTCAGAGAATCAAAAATACACTCGCCGCACACAATGCCGTCTCCGACCTTTCTCTTTTCAAAAAGGTCAACCTGAACATTGTGTTTTGCCGCCGTAAGTGCCGCGTAGAGTCCGCCCGGCCCGGCCCCGATGATGGCTGCTTTCATGTTTTCACGCCTTTGGCTTTTTCAATCTTTTCAGCAGATGACGGACAGCCATCACGGGATGGGAACGGATCATGCGCGGTCCGGAATAGCGCATCACTTCCTGAATCTGCTTGCGACGCCCGGGCTTGTAGCAATGGACAGGACATATGTCGCACGTGGGCTTGTCTTTTGAGTAAGGGCATTTTTTCAATCGCGCATTAGCATAGGTCAGCAGTTCCTCACATGAAAAACACAAGCCGGCTTCATGGTTGGGATGAACTCCGTGGCAGTATAAACGGATCATTGCCTTGAGGGTTTCATACTCTCTTTGCATCGTCGCATTGTTCGGCAAAACATTCTCCTCGGATAGATTGGTCGGCCCGGCGGACTTCTTCCACAAACCAATGAACTTTTTTCATATCTTTTTTAAAGCGGACAGGATGGCCGTTTCGATCAAGGGCATTGGTCTGCGTGCAGCTGTCCACGCCAGCCGGTTTTAAACTGACGATCGCCTCAAAGACATTTTCCCCCGAAAGACCGCCCGCCAGGATAACCGGTATCGGGCTGGCCTTTATAACCGCTCTGGCGATGTTCCAGTCACAGACTGCACCGGTGATTCCGACATACCCCGGAACCGGCTGCCCGAATGCTCCTTCCGGATTCCAGATCAGGGTGTCGATGAGAAAATAATCCGAAAACGGCGCGAAGCGTTCGGTAAAACCCAGGATGTTTTTTTGAATATCGTCGGGCTGCGGTAAACCGGGCAGGGGAACAGAAAGGGAACGCATAATGTCTACCCGGGGAAACCGGTCTTTTACATCCAGCTGCAGCGACAGCAGAGCGTCGTATTCGCGGATCATTGAGGCATGGTCCCCCGGAAAGGGGGATAGCACTTCGCAAAAATGAACAAAGTCCGGCTGATAATAATCGATGGTCTGAAATATTTTAATCGGGTCCTGAAAGAGCGGAATCAGTCCGCTTCTGGCACCCGACTGTTGTATCACCTTGACCGTTTTACGGATGGCAGGCTTTTTCCACTGGGCCTGATCGACCAAAACGCTCCCGATATGATTCACACCCAGATTGATCAGGGCCTCAGCTTCCTTTGGTTTTTGAACCTCGTAAATCTGTATGATGGTTTTTTTCATGGACGGAACATATCATTTCAGATAACGCCAATCAAGAGATTGACGGTTCTTTTTCTCTGTTTCATCTTGGTTTGCACGGTCCATCAGGAGGCTCTGAGTGCGTCCACAATCTTCATACGCGAGGCGCGCAGCGCCGGAAGAACGCCGCCAATCAATCCCATCATCAGCGCGAAAAACATCGACTCCAAAATAATGCCTGGCGTCAGCGTGAATTTAAAAGCCAGTTCGGAAAATGTCTGAAAATTCACCGTGGAGATCGTGATAAACTGCATGAACGAAGCAAAAAACAACCCGACACACCCGCCGACAAACCCCAGCAGCAGCGATTCGGTCAGGAAAGCCAGCAGGATGTTGCGGCGGCGAAACCCCAGGGCGCGCAGCGTGCCGATTTCCGCCGTCCGGTTAGCAACGGCAGAGTACATGGTTATCATCGCTCCGATGATCGCGCCGATTGAAAAGATGATGGTCAGGGACAAGCCGAGGATCCGCAGAAACTTGGCCATCACTTCCGATTGATCCCGGTAATACTTATTTTCGCGCTTGGCTTCCAGCGTGAGGCGCGGATCTTTTTCAATCGCGGCTTTTGCCGCATCAAAATCATTCAAATTTTTTAGTTTAAAAATCAATGAGTTAAAGACTGTACGTCTGAATGCCTGCATTACCTGATCGACATCGCCCCAAATTTCCGAACTGAACCCGGTATTACCCGCATCAAAGATGCCAACCACCGTCCAGGTACGCATCCCCCAGCTCACCGTTTGCTGCAGCCCCACTCCCTGAAATCCTTTGGCAATGCTGTTGCCGACAATGACTTCCTGTGAACCCGAACGCAACATCCGGCCTGCCACCAATTTTACCTGCGGCCGAAGCGGCAGGGATTCAGCCTGTATACCGCGCACCGTCACGTTGGAATGGCTGGAAGCCTTTTCTTCACCCTTTTTTTTCAGGGCAATCAGGACGACACTCTCTTTTGCCATCATCGGCTGTCCCCGGCTCCCCGCAGCCACCTGCGGCAGCATTTCCAAAATGGAAGCGGATTTACGCTCGAT
>JAGFXG010000283.1 GCA_017860985.1 Deltaproteobacteria bacterium | reverse complement strand
CGCTGGAAAACGGAACAAATAATGAATCCATTGGTTTTGTCAGATCAACAATTATGTTTTGTTTGCCTGTTCTCAATCGCCCCTCCCGTCACATATCAGGTCTGAGACGCTGGAAGATCTCCGGGCTCTATGCTTTATTATACTCCGCAAAAATCATTGTGAACACAGCACGTCCCTGGGTTGCGGACCGCAGATCGGTTGAGTAACCAAACATGGCTTTGAGCGGCACTTTGGCCTTGATTTCAGAAACCGGTCCTTTGGGATTGACGGCCTGTATTTCTCCACGTCGGGCATTGATATCTCCGATAACATCCCCCATAAACTCGCCGGGAGTGATAATATCTACCATCATGATCGGTTCCAGCATAACGGGGTCGGCCATCAAACATCCGTCCCGAAAGGCTGTGGCGGCGGCAATCTTATAGCCCTGCGCGGAGGATTCGCCTTCACGATATGCCCCGTTGGTTAACTTGACACCGACATCAATGACCGGATAGCTGTTCAAAACACCGCTCATCATGGCTTCGCGGATTCCTTCCTCTATGGCATTATGATATTCAGCAGGAATCATTTCTTCAGAGAGCTGATTGATGATCTCGTTGCCCGTACCCCGCTTCCGGGGTGAAAGTTCGATGCAGACTCTGCCGAAATGCTTCTTTTCCCCCAGTTCTTTTTCGAATACGCCTTCGGTTTCGATGTGTTTTTGTATCGTTTCGCGATACACAACTCTGGGCCTTCCGACATTGACGCGGGCGTTAAATTCACGGCTCAGCCTGTCCACAATAATTTCCAGATGCAGTTCGCCCATGCCGGATATTACGGTCTGTGCAGTTTCGTCTTCGTACTTGACTCTTAATGTCGGATCTTCATCCATCAGCTTAATCAGTGCCTGAGAGAGTTTTTCCTGATCGGCGGGTGTTTTTGCTTCAATCGCCTGGCTGATTACCGGTTCGTAAAATTCCATTTGCTCCAGCATGATCGGATGCTCTTCATCACAAAGCGTATCCCCGGTCGTCGTCTCTTTCAATCCGAGAATTGCAACCAGTTCTCCCGCTGAGGCCTTGTCGATTCTTTCGCGTTTATTGGCGTGCATGCGTAGAAGTCGGGCAATCTTTTCCCTCTTCTTTTTAACAACGTTGTACACTTCATCGCCTGAAGAAATCTGTCCGGAGTAAATACGCAGATAAGTCAGCTTGCGTCCTTCATCAAGCATGATTTTAAAGGCCAGTGCAGCCAGTGGCTCCTTATCGGAACTTTGGCGAATCTCTTCCTGTTTTGTTTTGGGGTTGATGCCTTTGACCGGCGGAATGTCTTCCGGCGATGGAAGATAATGAACAACCGCATCCAGCAGTGGCTGAAGGCCTTTGTTGCGAAGTGCCGTCCCGCATAAAACCGGAACTACTTTCAGGTCAATCGTTGCCTTGCGCAACGCGGCAATAATTTGTGAGGGGGACGGTTCCTCACCGGCCAGATAAAGTTCTGCCAGGCCATCATCACAGTCCGCAAGGATTTCAATCATTTTTTCCCGTTCATGCGCTGCCGCTTCTGCATGCTCTTGAGGTATTTCAGTGGTTGTATATTCCACTCCCTGAGTATAGTCATCCCATATCAGCATTTTGAGGTTGATCAGATCAATCACGCCACGAAAGGTATCTTCACTTCCTACGGGGATCTGAATCGGCACGGGCGTTGAGCTGAAGCGAGCGCTCATCATATTGACAACATGAAAAAAATCAGAGCCGATACGGTCCATTTTGTTGATAAAAGCGATCTTGGGGATATGGTATTTATCCGCCTGGTGCCAGACTGTTTCCGACTGCGGTTCGACACCGCTTACCGCGCAAAACACAACAATCGTACCGTCAAGCACACGCAGACATCGCTCCACCTCAATAGTGAAATCAACATGTCCGGGAGTGTCGATAATATGAATTTCGGAATTCTTCCAGTTGCAGGTGGTCACCGCCGATGTGATGGTGATGCCTCTTTCCTGCTCCTGAGGCATCCAGTCCATGACCGCTTCACCGTCATGAACTTCGCCCATTTTATAGGACTTGCCTGTATAAAAAAGTATTCTTTCACTTACGGTTGTCTTGCCCGCATCAATATGAGCGACGATGCCGATATTTCGTGTTCTTGATATTTTTGATTTCGGAGCCATAAAGATATCACTTCTTCTCTTCTTTGACCGAAACGTAAAGATCGGGATCCGGCCTGAAAGGATGATCAGTGGCAATATGACCTTTGATCGAAGGCAATGACTTGCCTTCTACCAGAATTTTCACGGCTTTGATTTCCGGGATGTTGGCCGTCAACGTATTCGTCAATGAATATATGGAGGCCATTTCCGCCGCGGAACCACCCGGATGGGATTTTGTCAGACCGGCGCTGAAATTTACCTGGGCCAGACCGTCTTTATCCAACTTTATGTCCCGAAGCGCTACATTGGCCGGGAACGTATTGACATGACCTGTCTTGGAACCTTCCAGCAGGGCCTTAACCACTTCCATGGCCTGTAGAGCGGGATCTTCTTCCTCTAATATATAGCGTTTCTCGGCAACTAGGAAGCGTTCCTGCGGGTCTGAAAAATAGATTTCAGCGACCACCTTTTTCTTCTTTTTTAACGCTTCCACGTCAACAGGTGGAAATAATGCGTTAAACAGGATAACAAAAAAAATAACCAGTAATAAGACAACTCCGCCGATTATTGCCACTAAATAAACTATCCGGGTTGATTTCTTCTTCTGCCGGTCTTTGAAATTTTCAGACCTGCGTTGCTTTTTTGTTGACATACACGAACGACTCCTCTTGAAAAAACTGCGCCAATCTAGGGTATTTTTATTTCACTGTCAAGCACAACAAGATATCCAGACTAAAGAACGTCTTCCGGCACCTTCGCCTGAAGACAATGGCCTTAAAGACATAAAAAAAGCCCGCGTGAAAAACACGGGCTTTTTGAAAACCAATATGATCTTAAAAGCTCTGTTAATAATTTTCGGCCAATACTTCATAATAAGCCTGCGGGTGCTTGCAGGCTGGACATTCTTGGGGTGCTTCTTCCCCTTCATAAACGTATCCGCAGTTAATGCAATGCCATTTCGTGGACGTTTTCTTTTTGAATACCTCACTGTTGGCTATATTTGCGGCAAGCTTGCGGTATCTTGCTTCATGAAACATTTCAACTCTGGAAAT
>JAGFXG010000033.1 GCA_017860985.1 Deltaproteobacteria bacterium | reverse complement strand
TCGAGGGCTTTGAGATTCCAGTCCTGGGGGTGGCTTTTTTCTCCCGTAAATTCAGATAAAAGATCACCGGTAATTTCCTCAACCATTTCTTCAACATCTGTCCATAAGTCCTGTCCACGCAATACTTTTTTGCGTTGCTCGTAGATAACTTTTCTCTGATTGTTCATGACGTCGTCATAATCGAGCAGATGCTTTCGAATATCGAAGTTCTGGCCTTCAACTCTCTTTTGAGCATTTTCAATTGCCCTGGAGATATATTTATGTTCAATGGGCTGGCCTTCTTCAATACCAACGGTATCCATTACGGTAGATATTCTGTCCGCTCCAAAAACCCTGAGCAGGTCATCTTCCAGAGAAAGGAAAAAACGTGATGATCCGTTGTCTCCCTGCCGGCCGGATCTTCCTCTGAGCTGATTGTCAATTCGCCGGCTTTCATGCCTTTCCGTTCCCAGGATATGCAGTCCGCCGACCTCTGCAACATTTTCTCCAAGTTTAATATCCGTTCCGCGGCCGGCCATATTCGTGGAAATGGTAACCTGACCGGGCTGCCCCGCCTGGGCTACTATTTCCGCTTCTTTCTCGTGATTTTTGGCATTCAGGACGTGATGCTTCACCCCCGACCGGGTCAGGTATTTACTCAGAAGCTCGGACTTCTCAATGGAAATGGTGCCGATCAGAACGGGCCGTTTGGCTTTATTCAGCTCCTTGACTTCATCGATGACGGCCTTGATTTTTTCCTCCTCTGTCTTGTAGATCAGGTCATTATGGTCTTCGCGGATCATCGGCATATTGGTCGGGATGACTAACACATCGAGATTGTAAATCTTCTTGAATTCGGCGGCTTCCGTGTCGGCCGTACCCGTCATTCCCGCCAGTTTTTTGTACATTCTGAAATAATTCTGGAAGGTAATGGAGGCCAGGGTCTGATTTTCTTTTTCAATCTTAACTTTCTCCTTGGCCTCGAGCGCCTGATGCAGTCCATCGCTGTATCTCCTGCCCGGCATGACCCGTCCGGTGAATTCATCGACAATAATCACCTGTCCATCCTTAACCAGGTAGTCCACATCTCGCTTGAACAGCGTGTGGGCCTTGAGAGCCTGATTCACATGATGAACAATTTCAATATTTCGCGGTTCGTACAGATTCTGGACATTTAAATATTTTTCAACGCTGGATACGCCTTCTTCCGTCAGGACAACCGTCTTGCTTTTTTCTTCAATCGTGAAATCTTTATCTTTCTTTAAGCGCGGGATGATCTGGTTGATT
The DNA here is from genome assembly GCA_017860985.1 of Deltaproteobacteria bacterium. Lineage (GTDB taxonomy): Bacteria > Desulfobacterota > Syntrophia > Syntrophales > Smithellaceae > UBA8904. The sequence goes on along the minus strand of JAGFXG010000033.1, from coordinate 7,561 downwards.
TTATAATATTTGTCCGTCGATTCTTCCGAAGCGCCGGAGATGATCAGCGGTGTTCGGGCTTCATCAATCAGAATGCTGTCAACTTCATCTACAATCGCAAAGTTGAACTCCCGCTGCACATAATCTTCGAGACTGAATTTCATGTTGTCGCGAAGGTAATCAAAACCGAATTCGTTATTCGTACCGTAGGTGATGTCCGCTCCATAAGCAACACGGCGTTCGTCATCATCCATGCCATGCACAACGACTCCGACCGTTAAGCCCAGGAAATGATAAATTGGACCCATCCACTCCGCGTCGCGACGAGCCAGATAATCATTGACGGTAACAACATGGCAGCCCTTGCCTTCAAGTGCGTTCAAATACAGCGGCATGGTCGCGGCAAGCGTTTTGCCCTCACCGGTCTTCATTTCCGCTATTTTGCCCTCATGTAAAACAATGCCGCCAATAACCTGCACATCAAAGGGACGCATCATTAACGTTCGGCGCGAGGCTTCCCTGGCTACCGCAAACGCTTCAGTCAGAATATCATCCAGCGTTAATCCGCTCTGGAGCTTCTCTTTGAAATAGGCCGTTTTTGCCTGAAGATCTGCATCACTGAGCGACATTAATTCTTTTTCAAAATGATTCACTTCCTTCAACAGCACGGACAGTCTCTTCAGTTCCCTGTCGTTCTTTGTCCCAACTATTTTTTTTAGGATTGCACCCAGCATTTGTCACCTTTTTAAAAAAAAACCGGTATTGTTACCGGTGTATTTTAACACATTTGATCCCTTAATAAAAACCCCTGTTTATCGGGAAAACAATTTACCCGGACAAAAATAACTCCCTCAAAACCGCCCGGGATTGACGATTTTTTAATATTAATTCAGATTCGTGGATTATTTCAAGTATTTTCTTGGATTGACCGGGACATTATTTATATAAACGGCATAATGGAGATGCGGCCCGGTGCTGCGTCCGGTACTGCCGACATATCCGATCAAGTCGCCTCTTTTGATGCGAGTTCCCTGCTTAACAGCCGCTTTCGTTAAGTGCGAATAGCTTGTGGAACGACCGTAGCCGTGTTCGACCCTGACACTGTTACCGTCATCAGAACCCTGGCTGACTTCAACAACGATTCCGTCTGCGGCGGCGGCAACTTCTCTGCCCATTCCCGTCGCAATGTCGATGCCTTTATGAAATTCGTTATTCGTTCCGAAAGGATTCTGCCGGACCCCGAACTCGGATGTAACCCATCCCCTGATTGGCCAGATGGACGGTTTGGCGGCAAGAATGGACTTCTGCTCGTGAAGAAATATTAAGAGTTCGTTGAAACTCTGCTCTCTTTCATTGGCTTCTTCATTCAGCTGGGCCATGCTCTTATGTATGCCGGAAACAAGAGTTTCCTGATCCTTGTCGAGCATCTCTTTTAAGTGCATTGGACTGCTGTTTGAACCTCCGATGCCCAGAGGAACTTTCTTGTCCTGTCCGATATCGTCGGAGGCCATGAGCCTTAATCGTCTGTCAAACTGCTTAAACTCTTCCATCCGGTCGGCAAATTCGTCAACTTTTACCGCAAGGCCGATGATCTCTCTGGATTGCTGGACGGTTTGCTGTCTGAGGCGGGCAAGCTCCGCGCGGTCTCTTTTAATGCTTGCGTAATCATAAACAACATAGAGGCTTAACAAGATGGCAAGGAGTGAACCAATAAAAAGACCGCGAACCAGATTACTCGAAAGAGAAATCTTTCTGACTGAGCTCTTTTGGCGAGGTATGATCATTAACGTAAAAAAGTTATCCGACATCTTTCCCCTTTAGCTGAAGCCCAAAAAACATCTTTCAAACCTCATTGACCAAAGTGGCTAACACATCAAAAAACCAATGTCAAGCATAAGACGCCACAAAAGACGTCTAAAAAAGACGCCATAAATCAATAATTTTAATTATTTTAATTACTTACATTCACAAGACGGCTATACGGCACAGGGGGAATGCCTGCCCGGCAGCAGTTCCATTCGATGCTTTCTTTTGGTCAGATGACGTACATCCAGGACGGCTTTCATGCCGTCCAGGCCCGTAATTTTTATACCCCCTGCCAAAGCGGTTTTCAAAAGCTCCCTGAATTTCTCTTCGAAAATGCCCCCCTCGACTTCGGCATGAACGGGAAGGATATGATTCCCTCCGTCGCTGATCATGTTACCCAGGGTGGCCACGTCTTTTCGGGAATCCAGTTCTTCAAAACACGGCAGATCGGACGGTATTTCCAGAATGACAGGGTTCTCATGAATAAAACATGCTTTTGCGCGGGTACAGCTTAGATATTCAAAATGATATTTTTGAATGATCTGCAACACCCGGTCGTCAATCAGCCATGACGGCGCCCCGAATGCCGTCGGTTTCCGGCCGGTCAGCTTTTCGAAACCGCTTATCCCTGCCTCAAACCACTGTTCGATCCATCTTTCCGGTTTCACTGTCAATTCATCCTGCCAGCGACGGTGGTCCCAGGCGTGGAATTGAACCTCGTGGCCTTCATCCAGAATTTGAAAAACAAGATCGGGAAACGATAGCGCAATCATCGGTGCAGGTAAAAGTGTCCCGTAAAAAGCGGTTTTCCAGCCGTAAAGACTGGCTGCCTTTGTCCTCATCATTTTTTTCAAGAAAAGTGGATTTTTAATGAGCTGCAGCATTGCACGCCCGGAGTTGTCAGGTCCGATGCTTAAAAAAAATGTGCCCTGAACATGGAAATCCCTTAACGTCCGCAGCAAACGGGGAACACCGTTACGCATCCCCCAGTAGGTATCGACGTCAATTTTTAATCCAAGCATTCCCATAAAGTGTTCCGCGCAAACCCTGTTACACCGTTACGGTCTTGTTTTCTTCCAGGAATGAATTCAGCGTCAGCCGCAGAGATTCCTGCAAGTCCACTTTCGGTTCCCAGGCCAGCAGCTTTCTTGCCTTCTCAATGCTTGGCTTGCGTGTGTATATGTCCTGATAGCCTTTACCGTAATAAGATTCCGCGGGAATCTCAATAATCTCCGAGTAGATGGAATCATTCTGATGGTCGGGGTGCTGTAGAAATAATTTTTTGAGCATGCCGGCCAGTTCTTTCACCGAGCATTCATTGTCCGGATTACCGATATTGATGATTTCATTTTTGCAGACGTCGTTTTTATTCTCCAGGATTTTCATCAACGCGGCAATCCCGTCATCCACGTAAGTGAAGCAGCGTTTCTGCAGGCCGCCGTCAACCAGATTGATCGGCCGTTTCAGGAGCAGTTCGGCAATGAATTGTGTCACCACACGGGAGCTTCCCTCTTTTGCTGTGTCCAGAGAGTCGAGCCGTGGCCCGATCCAGTTGAACGGCCTGAACAGCGTAAATTCCAGGTGGCCTCTGGTGCCGTATCCATAGATGACGCGATCCAGAAGCTGCTTGCAGCAGGAGTAAATCCATCGTTCTTTGCTGATGGGCCCCACAACCAGATAGCTTTCGTCCTCCTTGAATTCCGGATCATTGCACGCTCCGTAAACCTCTGATGTTGAAGGGAAAACAACGCGTTTATGATATTTCACGCACTGTTTGATGATATTAACATTCATTTCAAAATCAAGATTGTAAACACCAATGGGGTCTTCCACGTAGGCTTTCGGTGTGGCAATAGCCACAAGCGGCATAATCACGTCACATTTTTTAACGTGATACTCAATCCACTCCTTGTTAATGGATATATCACCCTCCAGAAAATTGAACTGCGGATTGTTCAGTGCCGCACCGATCCGCTCTGTGCCTAAATCCATTCCGAAAACCTGCCAGTCAGGCTTTTCGGCCAGTATTCTATTCACCAGATGGTGTCCGATAAAACCGTTTACGCCCAGGATTAATATCTTCATGTAAGTTTCATCACCTTTCTCGTTTTGAAAAATTCGCCGATTTCAGGACCTGTTAATTTTGTGCCCTGTATTTCAACATCCAGAAGCTTTATAGCATTCTTGCCTGTTTTCACAAGAACCTCCTGACCTGCATAGTCTATATCGCCGGCTTGTCCGTTCATATCATGCGCTTCCAGCGGCAAGGCTCGCCAGATGACAATTCTGTCCCCGTTTTTCAAGAGTCCAAACGCCCCCGGATAAGGGTCAGTCACGGCACGTATAAGGTTGTAAATATCTTTGGCCGGCTGTGTCCAGTCAATCCGGCCATCCTCCGGACGTCTACCCCCGTAATAACTGCCCTCGGCCAGATTCTGCTTTCTGCGCGGTATCTGCCCGGTCTTGATGACCGGGAGCAGTTCATCGAGCAAACCATCCGCCGCTTCGCATAATTTATCGTACAGTGTCCGGGCGGTATCATGAAAATCGATGATCACTTCTTTCTGTCCGACAATATCACCCGCGTCCGGCTTTTCAACCATGAAATGAAGCGTGACGCCGGTTTTTTCCTCCCCTTTAACCAGTACCCAGTTTACAGGGCATCTCCCGCGGTAGGCGGGCAGAAGCGATCCATGCAAATTCAGGGCACCCAACCTTGGGATTTCCAGTATTTTTTCCCCTATCATTTTGCGATAATAAAAGGAAAAAAGAATATCGGGATTCCATGATTGTATCCTGCCAATCCATTCTTCATCATTGATATTGTCGGTTGTATAGCATGGAATCCCGCGCTGCAGGGCCCAGTCCTGCACCGAGCCAAACCAGCAATTCTCACCGGGATCGTCTTCATGCGTAAAGATTGCGGCAATGTTAAAACCATGGCGAGCCAGAGCCGCAAGCCCGGCAATTCCCATATTATGATAGGCCAAGGCTATTGTTTTCAACGAATATCGCCTTCCTCATTTGCACAATAAATATTTTCGATGACATATTCAGGACGTTTGCGGACCTGACTGTAGATCCGGCCGATGTATTCGCCGATCACTCCGAGCGCAAAAAACTGCAGGCCGACAAAGACAAACAAAATCGCGAATAAAGTGAAAATGCCTTCGGCCGCCCAGCGGACCCCGTAAACCAGACGCGCGACAGCCAGAAATACACCGAAGCACACTCCCATGAACGACATGAGGATGCCTCCGTACATAATCAGTTTGATAGGCAGATTGGAAAATGAAGCCACAAGGTCAAACTGAAGGTTGATGAGTTTACGCAGCGGATAGTTCGATTTGCCGCCGAACCGCTCTTCGTGCGAAACTTCTATTTCCGTCACCCGCTTGGCAAAAACCGTCGCCAGCGCGGGAATAAATGTTGCCTGCTCGTGGCATTCGATCATTCGTTCAACCACCGGACGGCTGTAAGCGCGCAGCATGCATCCCCAGTCGCGCATGCTGACACCGGTAATTTTCCGCGCGACCATGTTGATGATCTTTGACGGCATTATTCGAAGGAAAGAATCTTTCCGTCCTTTGCGAATGGTGCCGACAACGTCGTAGCCGCCCTCTTCCATCACGCGGACCAGATTCGGGATCTCTTCGGGAGGATTTTGCAAATCCGCATCCATCGTTATAATCATATCCCCGCGCACAATCGAAAATCCTGCCATAATGGCCGCGTGCTGGCCGTAATTCCGGGTCAGCTCCACAACCTTTATATTCGGACTCGCGGCAAATTCCTTTAGAAGATTAAGCGAATTGTCTTTACTGCCGTCATCGACCAGGATCACTTCAAAGCTTTTCCCCATCACCTTCATCACGGGCAAAAGCCTGCCCATCAATGCCGCCAGGTTTGCCTCTTCATTATATACCGGTATGACTACCGAGACCTGCACCCTGATCATTTTAAAATCTCCTTTACTGCCCTGCAGACATACTGAACGTCATCCTCCGTCATATCAGGAAACAAAGGCAGCGATAAGATTCTAGGTGCCGCCCGTCTTGTTTCCGGAAGCGACCTGCCTGCACTGCCATAATTCTTCCTGACATAAGACAATGCATGCGCCGGAGGAAAGTGCAGACCGTAACCGATGTTATAGTCCGCCAGCTTCTCCATAAAGGCATCCCGGGGATAATCCTTTATCTTAACGATAAACAAATGCCAGGCATGGGTGTGCACATACTCCGGCGCCTGCGGCAAATCCAGCTTACGCAAACCTTTCAAACCATCCAGATAAAGCCCCGCCAGCACCTGGCGGCGTGCATTCAATTCTTCCCATCGATCCATCTGAGCCAATCCCAGCGCCGCCAGCAGATCCGGCATGTTGTATTTGTATCCCGGCTCCATGATGTCATAGGATGGATTTCCGCCTTTGCCATACCTTTTCCAAGCGTCTCTTTCTATTCCATGGAATCTCATCAAACGCAATTTCTTTTCAAGGCCGGCATTGTTGAGCGTGATCATCCCGCCCTCACCCGTCGTAATGTTCTTGATCGGATGAAATGAAAAGATGGCCGGGTGGCCGAAACCACCGGCATGGATGCCTTTGTAAAAGGTACCCACGGCATGGGCAGCATCCTCGATGACCGTTAAATGATGCTTGCGGGCCAGCCTGTTGATTTTATCCATGTCCACGGGAGCTCCCGCAAAATGCACAGGAATGATTGCCCTGGTTTTTGATGATAGTTTTTCCTCGATCAAATCACAATTGATATTCAGCGTGCCGTAGTCAACATCGACAAAAACGGGTTTTGCCTTGTGAAGGGCGATCATGTTGACGGTTGAAGCGAACGTCATTGAAGGCGTGATCACTTCGTCCCCTTCCTTCAGCTTGAGAGCTTTCAGCATCAGGTGCATGCCGGCGGTTGCCGAGTTCAACGTGATTGCCTGTTTAGCCCCGGTCAACCGGCAGAATTTATCTTCAAACGCCTTGCAAAGCGCCCCCGTGGTGATCCAGCCGGATTTCAGGCATGCAACAACACCGGTTATTTCCGTCTCACCGATGGACGGACGGCTGAAAGGCAGAAAATCTTTTCTTATTTTCATAGAACATCAATCCTTTGTCTTATTTCGAATGTGCAAAAGATAGAATGCGCCATTCTCCCAGAGAACATCGACATGCGCATGTCTCGACTGCAGCTGTTTCAGTTTTTCCGGAAACTGCGTAATACAATAAATTTCGTTTTCCTGCTTGACTTTTTCATGGAACCCTTCGACTGCGAAAAAATATTTCTTCATTTCCATTTCCGGCATTTTTATGATGCCGTCCGCCAGTTCACCGAAATCCTCAACAACAGGCGTTCGGATTTTATTGTAAAAATCGATCCCGTAGAAATTAATGCGGTACTGATACAACAAATGCCCTGCCGGTACGTAACGGGCAATCGCATCCCTTGCAACCAGTGAACTGCGATAAGGCGACAGAAAATCCGTGATCGGTAAAATCGTGCCGGCTAAAAGAACACAGGAAAGAAGGTAAATGGTGACAAACCATCCGGAGCGAACCTTGCGGGCAACCCAATCCGGCAGAAAAATCATCAGAATCGCCACTACCAGGACCGGAAGAACATAAAGCCACCACAGACCGGATATCATCACAACCAGGCCTTTGGCATCGTCAGAGTATGGCTTCAAGATCGGCGGCAGGAGGACAGCGACCAGAATAATGAATGACTGAATGTACAGGGCAAGGCGATAAAAAACCTTCCTTTTCCCTGATGGC
>JAGFXG010000282.1 GCA_017860985.1 Deltaproteobacteria bacterium | reverse complement strand
ATAGACGATCTGCTATAAATTGCGATGGCTATATTAACGCTAAATTGAATAGTAAAAACATTGAGTGCAATGCTATTGTTATTTTGGTCGAAATAAACTTTTAATGTACTTGCAGAGTTAAAATCAAAGGGAATTATTGGTAATTTGATTTCGCCATCCGGCATACCCGGCATAAGTCTGTAACTGAAATTAAATTCAGCACTTATGCTTTGAGCACCGCTTTTTCCATATCTAAAAACAGCTTTTTGGGATTTTATGCTCAAAATTACATTATAGCTGTTGGAATTTTTGGCAAATTTCTTTAGCGGTTCGCATAAATTTTTATCCATATCGCCTTCCAAAATCATTTGCCCATAATTAAAAATTTTATCAAACTCTGCCACTGGGATATATTTATTATCAATGAATACATTATTACCGATAGGAATATAAATTGACGATCCCGTGTCTTTGATGCATATAGTACTGCCAACGCGAATGAATCTTATGGGGCTATTCTTGTCCAATCCTTTAAGGCTTCCAACTATCTTTTTTATATCGCAGAGTATTATCTCTCCGTCAAATTTAATTAAACTTGACAAGTCGCATCTGATAGCCACCCCTCTGTCATTGCTGCGTTGCAAAACCTGTCCATCAATTATGTGAAGATCGTTGCACGCATCCGAAAAGCGGCTTAGAATTTTCAAAAAGTTTTTAAACTCGTCTTTAGTCAGAATGAAAGAATTAGACTGATCAAGCATTTTCTTCTCCTTTAATCGGCGTTACACAGATGCCGTGATTTTTTGAAGGTGGCCACCTTCTTCATCGAGTAAGATGGCCACCTCCCGTTTAATTTTTATTTAACAATTATGCGGTCTCTGCCATTTCTACCATTTCAAAATTTTCAGTTACCGCATTTATTGCCATAAGATCCCTAATCTGATTCTGAAGCTTTTCATTTTGAGCCTTCAAATCATCGATCTCCTCATCCTTAAGGATTATCAATTTCTCATATTGGCGAATTTTTTCTTCCATCTCGGTTCTTGGTATCTTTTTTTCTTTTGCCGGTTTCTCTGTCTGAGCAGCACTTCCTGATTTTTTGGAATTTTGTAACGCGTTCCACAATTCATCAGGTGTTTTCGCCTCGTGATAATGTTTGAGGAAATCATCAGCCTCAAGGGAAAGGTTGGAAGCGACAACTCTCCAAGACAGCGGGAACCTACCTTTGAATAGTTCGTCAACCTTTTCAGCTGGATACTTAATGGCAAACTGGCGACACTTATAAAGCGTGCTTTTCGAAAAACCCGTTTCATTGGCAAGCTTCTGTTGCTTATCTTTGCCATATTCTTTTTGATAGAATGCAAAGATCATTTTTCCGAGGGCGTAATAGTTGTGCACGGTGGAGACATCTTCTTGTTGCTTGAACCACTTCAGGCGCTCAATTAGTTCATTCTCATTTTGGGGTACTATAAAAGATTTGGTTTCAACTGAATTTTCGTTCATTGTTGTTGCTCCTTTCTGAGAGATTTGATTGTTAGATTTTTTTGTTTGACAATAATCGACGTACACAACTCAATAGAATGACATAACGATATTAGTGGTTTTAAAATAATTCTGGTTTCCTTTTTTTTTCCGGCATCACCCCCTCTCTGGTTAGCTGTTAGAATTTCCATGTGACTCTCTCCTTTTCTTTCTCGGCCAGACTTACCCATTGAGACCGTCTCCCGTCTGGACCCTGTGAGCTTCCATGAAGTTGATCACATCCTGCAGGCTGTACCGGACTGAGCGCCCGACCTTGTAATAAGGAATGCCGCGGCGGTTGAAGCGCTCATTCCGGAGAGTGGACAGTGCCCTGCCAGTGACCCTTGCGACCTCTTGCTCATCGATGTACTTTTGTGTTTTCGTTTCCATGACGATTGGTATTGCGACCGCCGTACCAAAATAAAAAAGGCACCGGGAATACATCCCAAGTGCCTTTTATTACAAAATATTTATGTATTATGAGCTGTTAGATCACGGATCTTTACCTGGATAAAAAATCATGGATAACGCTATATATCGCGTTTTAAAATTTATATATTGCATTAATCGCCATATTTAGATTTCAGTTGACGCTCACCGCCTGCCGTCTTCGATTCTTTTTGAATGAAACGCCCACCTTGCCAAGCCTGCTTCTAAAGGTAGACGGATTAAGACCCGCTGTTACGGCAGCCATCTTGATATTGCCGTTGGACTGCTTCAGCAACTGCTCGTAATACAGTTTCAAAAGATCCTTCTCGGTCATTTCCCCTATTGAATTTACGGTACTCGCCTCATCGATCGTTGTGTTGTCTATGCCGTCCCCTGCCCCTATCGCGGTTTCCTGACCATCGCCAGTTCCATTATTTTTGCTTTTGATTGACATCACCAGTGCCTTAGCAACCGAATCAAAGCGCTCCAGATCATCCACTGACATTTGGCTGAAGAAGGCATTGTTTGGGGAGAACTTTGATTCGTTCGATTCCAGCTCGTCAATAATGTTTGCATTTAAATTTGAACTTTTTCCAAAAACTGCACAAAAAATGTTGTAACCAGCGGCCGATCTTTCAAATTGGGGAATCGGTAAAAATTTAAAAATGCTCTCGGAACCAGATTTTTCCGTCCCAAACACTGGCTGGTAGAATTTGGCTATTTCATTCTGGCTGGTTGGAAGATCGGAAAATACCGGGGTCAAATTGTTTGAAAACCTCACGCCATACTCTTCAAGATATCGGTCTAAAAATTCCGCATCCCCGCCGAACTTCTTTATTCTGGCATAAATTTCAAGAATTCGAGACAGGTTGATCATGGTCTCTTTTTTATCAAATAGGAACATTCTGAAAAAATGCTCGGCTTGATTTACAGATTCTGAACCGCCCCTGTTCAACTCCCGCCACTCTAAATGATTCCGGGTAATTAACCTGCAGACCCTTTCTATCTCCCGGCAGTTTCCTGGCCAGTTATAGGCAAGGACGGTAAGCACCTCGCATCCGGTCAGAGATGTGACGATCTCGGGGTATTTGGCATACATGTAGTAGAGGATATCGCTCCTGCGGTTATAAAGCCCTGAAATGTAGAACGGAAAAAATCGAGGCCCTCTTCCCGGTTGGTGGCACCGACAATCCGGACATTCGCGGATTCAGTCTGCTTGCTCCCCACCCTTCTGAACACACCGTCCTCAATAAAAGTTAAAAGCATCGCTTGCACTTCGAGGGGCAGCTCCCCTATCTCCTCGAGAATAAGCGCACCGCCGTTGGCTTCATGCACCAGACCGATTTTATCCTTCTGGGCATTTTGGTGTGCGTCTTTCACATGACCGAAGAGTTCGGAACGCGCGATGTTGGGATCGCTGTTGACACCGCCAAAATGAGCGCAGTTAGCCCACACGACTGGGCGACTGGTTTGATTTGCTGCCTCATGTTTCTGAAACAGGATCTTAAATATTTTCAAAAACAAGGATTTCCCCACTCCAGTCGGGCCGTAGATCATTATAGGTGAATTGCCGGAGGCCCTGTAATGGTGGACAAACCGGTTTACAAAATGTTCCAGCCTTGGAGGGATGATTAGCGTGGGGCTGTTTTGATTTGGCTTTAGAACCGTGCTCGAGGTCTCCATTA
>JAGFXG010000281.1 GCA_017860985.1 Deltaproteobacteria bacterium | reverse complement strand
AGAAGTGGAAAAGGTTGCACCAAAAGAAACCATTGTCCTGACGGCACCTGCCCGCCTGCAGGTTGTCAAACATGTCATCACGCAAATGAACGGTACCTTGACGACAGCCGGCAACTACTACCTGCCTGTCTCCGGAACCGAACAGATCACCATTGACTGCTCTGTCATTCCCGTCGTGGAACTTGACAATCAAACGATATTTCTCGATACAGGAAACCGCTCCATCGATCACCTGAAAAGAATAATACGAGGATACTGGAGTAACTACCACCTGATCAGGATTGATGCTGGGGATGATGTCATCACTACATTGAAGAAAATATTCAGCAATACCAGAAACTACGAAATTGTCAGATCGCATAAGCCGGTTTCCGCGGGAACGCGCCCTTCCCTGAACGTCGTGGTCGATTGGGTGATCTCCACCAGAGGCACAAAAACGTCGCCGTCGATAATTCAGGGGCTGCGTTTTGTTGATGCAAACAGCAACCTGCTGCCGCGCGCATTGGTGAAATATGCCGCTGGGCATTCGCTGATTCTCACGGAGATTTCTTCGGAAAAAGGTCTTGCTGAAAAGTCGGAAGAAATTTATTCACTTCCTCCGAAGACTTTTTTACCCAGATCACCTGTCAGGGATTTTTCTCATGCACTGCTTGCTTCCCTTAATATTCAGGCAGAAAAAGATGTCGATGTAAAGGTATTCGATATTCAACGTGACGGATATAATCTATCCATCAAGGCCGACGTCGCGGCGACATACGGCGGGAAAAAATATCTTATTTTCTCGCGGAATCTCTCCCCGGAATTTATCAACATGCTTCAAAAGTCCGGCAACCAGCTCATTTTTGTTTCTGAGCGGGATGAACCGGTGAAAAACATGGAGAAGATTTTACGCGGTTTTAACATTAACTTCACATCCGGCAACTTCACCTTCTCCGGACTCGAAAAAAATCAACCGCCTTATACCCTTGGTTTCAGCGGCATTAAGATTAAAACCGACAAGGAACTGTACGTTGTGAATTTTGATTTTAATAATGACCTGCGTGGTCTGATGCAGGAAACGTGGTCTGCAGGCATCATCCAGTATTGAGGCCTGCATGGATTGCTCAATCATGAATAAGCGCTGCGGGTATTGTGATCTGCGGCGCTTTTCCTTTTGATTTCAGGTTTTTAGATGACAGTAAAAGCAATTGCCCTTTTATCCGGCGGGCTGGACAGCATCCTGGCGGCCATGCTGGTGCAAAAACAGAATATCGACATGACCGGCCTGGCATTCACAACTCCCTTCTTCGGGGCGTCCAAGGCCCGGGCTGCAGCTATTCAGATTCCCCTACCCCTCATCGTTGAGGACATCACGGCGGAACATCTTCAAATGCTCAAAGCACCGCGTTACGGCTACGGTAAAAATATGAACCCCTGTATTGACTGTCACACATTGATGCTGGCAATCGCAGGCAGAAAAATGGAAGAAGCCGGCGCTGACTTCCTGGTAACCGGTGAGGTTCTGGGACAACGGCCCATGTCGCAGACCAGACAGTCTCTTTACGTCGTCGCGAAAAACTCCGGTTACGCCGATTACGTTTTGCGTCCGCTTTCCGCCCAATTACTTGATCCCGTAATGCCTGAACGTGAAGGAAAGATCGATCGCTCACAACTCCTGGCGATTTCGGGTCGGGGACGCAAAGAACAAATGCGCATGGCAGAAGCGTTCGGGATAAAGCATTATCCGCCCCCTGCCGGCGGCTGCCTGCTCACGGACCCGATATTTTCCCGACGTCTGCGTGACCTGATGGATCATTTGGAAGACCGGAATATTCGGGATTACGAACTGTTAAAATACGGGCGGCATTTTCGCGTCAATGATAACGGTAAAATTATCGTCGGGAGAAACCAGTCCGACAATGATTTTTTGCGGAAACTTTCTACGGATGATGACCTGGTTTGCAATATGGCTGATTTCCCCGGCCCGCTCGTGCTTGCCCCTTACGGCGGTGAAGCGGTCATCGTGGCGGCCGCGTCGCTGTGCGTCCGCTACTCGGACGCTCCGTCAGACACTGAAGCAGACGTAGTATGCCGGCACCATAATAAATCCGTTATTTTAAAGGCAAAAGCCGCCCCTAAAGACGATCCGGGATGCCGCATCATTTAATCGACCTGCCCCCTCTGTGCTCAGGACGCAACAGATCATAAACGGTTTTAACCGGATTAAAAACAATCACAGGGAGCTCAACAAATACAGTATTCCAGTATGCCATCCCGCCATTCCACAGCCCTGGCATCTCCTGGGCTTTGAGACTCCTACCCTTTTCCGTTTTGGGTATGATTAAATAAGCATCACTATTCACATAATCAGCCAGATTAAATTTTTTGCCACGATGATTTTTCATGCAGCAGATCATATCTACCGGGTTGAAATAAGAAGCCCGCGACCAGATGTTTTTTTGAGAAGGCCGGTTTGGATCGATATGGGCTGATTCCACGATCTGAAGGGTTTGTGAATTGTCTTTCTCCCTTACCCAGAAAGGCGCGCCGCCGGGTTCCCCTTCATTCCGCACCATTCCGCAGACTCGCAACGGACGGTTTAAATGCATAAAAAGCTGGCGCTGTTTTTCCTGCGGGGAAAGTTTTGAAAAATCTTTTGAAAAGCTTTTGCTCAATTCCATACGGCAAAAATCCGTTACCGCTTCTAATTCATCGACTGTACGTTGGCCTTTTTCCAGCTGCCGAAGCATCGTAATAACAGTCTTTCGCAATTGCAGAGTCAGCCCCCCCAGCATTTTTTTGTAAGGCAGAATTTTCTTCTGCCGGGCATCCGGCACAATATTGTCAATGTTTTTAATAAAAATCAGGTCCGCATCCAGATTCTGAAGATTCTGGATGAGCGCACCGTGGCCGCCCGGCCTGAACACCAGACTGCCTGTTTCGTCACGGAAAGGCAGATTGTTTTCATCGGCTGCGAGGATATTCGTAGAGGGAGACTGCACTGACAAATCCACTTTAAATCGTACATGAGAGCATTTTTCACACAGTGGAACAATCAACTTCATCAAGGCTCTGACATCCCGGACATGCTCAGCTGAAACCGTAAAATGCAAACGGCAAAGTCCTCCGGTTCCGACCGTAAAGCTTGCGGCTTCCCTGAAATGCTCTTCAAATGCCGTCTTTACTTCACCGTTGCGATATGCATGAAAAGGGATGAGCGCTTTTGGC
>JAGFXG010000280.1 GCA_017860985.1 Deltaproteobacteria bacterium | reverse complement strand
CCCGTTCTGCTGATCCTGACACTGCCGCTGACCATTCTGACGCTGGGCGTTTTTACGTTTGTTCTCAATGCATTCATGCTGCTTCTGGTCGCTTATTTTGTTCCGGGACTGGAGATTGACAGCTTTTCCTGGGCCTTTTTTGGCGCCCTCATTATCAGCATCGTCAGTTGGATTGCCAACCGCTTTATCAACAAATCAGCGCCGGATACCGGCAATCGCCAAAAACCGGACTTCATCGATATGAAGCGGGGGGATGACGGGAAATGGCAGTAGACGCAACGCTCAATCTCACCCCCGCGATGAAGCAGTATGTCGACATCAAGAAAAAGTATCCCGATTGCATATTATTGTACCGGATGGGTGATTTCTACGAGATGTTTTTTGAAGATGCCCTGACTGCGGCTCCTGTCCTGGAGATCACACTCACCTCCCGCAACAAATCCAAAGAGGACGCGGTTCCGCTTTGCGGTTTTCCCTACCACGCCGCTTCCTCCTATATTACAAAACTGGTGGAAAAGGGTTTCAAGGTCGCTGTCTGCGAACAGGTCGAAGATCCCAAAAATGCCAGGGGGATTGTCAAACGCGAAGTCATTCGGGTTATTACACCCGGCCTGGTCCTGGATGAGGAGAACCTCAAATCCGGCGAAAACAATTACCTCGCCTGCATTGCTCTGGCAGGGGATACACTGGGACTGGCGTTTCTGGATCTATCCACGGGTGAATTTCAAATCGGCGAGTTCGCAGGTCGTGACCGTCTTCTGGCTGCCGTTGGCGTTCTGGATTTCAAAGAGCTGCTGGTCAGCCGTTCATCCTCTGATCCGGTATTGATCAAAATGCTGGAGGCGCAAATGCCCGCCGGCCGTATTAATACGATTGACGAAGCCTCTTTTGAACCGGGATTTTCTGATGAAATTCTGGACCGGGAACTAACCCCACAGGTTCTGGATGAATCCAAAATAAAAAACAGGCCGGCGGCCAAAGTCGCGGCCGCCGTCATTTTGCATTACGTCAATTCCACGCAGATGGTTCGGGCCGCTCACATTTCCGAAATCCGCTGGTACGCGCCGGAAAATTATCTGGTCCTGGACGATGCCGCCCGCCGGAACCTGGAAATATTTTCGACCATCCAGGACAATGCCCGTGCCGGTTCTCTTTTTTTCATGATCAATGAAACGCTTACGCCGATGGGCGCCAGACGTTTGCGCTGGTGGATGGGGTACCCGCTGGTGGATTGTGAAAAAATCCGCGCCCGGTTCGCGGCGGTGGCTGAAATCAAGGACAATCACATCGTGCGGTCCGATTTGCGAAAAGCGCTCGCACAGGTTTATGACCTGGAAAGACTGGCCGGACGTGTCGCACTCAAGGTGGCAACTCCACGCGATCTGATTGCGCTGAAAGTTTCGCTCGCCGTTTTGCCCGTGCTGCAATCCATGCTGAAAGATTTTACCGCGCCCGCCCTGATGTCGATCCGCAGGGAGATCAGCGATATGTCCTCTCTGGTGGATCTGCTTTCCAGGGCCATTTCCCCTGATCCGCCGTCGCGCATCCAGGAGGGGGGATTTATCGCTCATGGCTTCGATGATGAACTCGATCATCTGCGTTCGATCAGCCGCGACGGAAAGAAGTGGATTGCGTCGCTTGAAGCAAAAGAAAGACAGGTTACGGGCATCAATACGCTGAAGATCGGGTTTAACAATATTTTCGGCTACTACATTGAAGTCACCAAAGCCAATGCCCCTCTGGTGCCGGAATCTTACGTGCGTAAGCAGACACTGGTCAATGCCGAGCGCTACATCAACCAGGAATTGAAAGAATTTGAACAGACGGTTCTCAATGCCGAAGAAAAAATACGTGAACGCGAGAATGAAATTTTCAATCAGCTGCGTGATGATTTAATGCCGCATATTGCCCAGATTCAATATAACGCTTTTCGCGTGGCCGAACTTGATGCGTTTTGCTCGCTTTCAGAAGTGGCTGAAAAGCATTCCTATGTCTGTCCGGAAATCGATGAAGAAGACCTGATTGACATTAAAGACGGGCGCCATCCGGTCGTTGAGGCGGCCTTAAAAAAAGAAGGGTTTGTGCCCAACGATACGCTGCTGGACCTGCAGGGCAACCGCCTGCTCGTGATAACCGGTCCCAACATGGCAGGCAAATCCACCTATATCCGCCAGGTGGCTTTAATTGTGCTTCTGGCGCAGATGGGCAGCTTTGTCCCGGCATCACATGCCCGGATCGGCATGGTGGATAAAATTTTCACCCGCATCGGCGCGTCGGACAACCTGATCAAAGGGCAGAGTACTTTTATGGTGGAAATGATGGAAACGGCCCGAATTCTGACGGACGCGACGCCCCGGAGCCTGGTGATTCTCGATGAAGTAGGGAGGGGCACTTCAACGTTTGACGGGGTGAGCATTGCCTGGGCGGTGGCCGAATACCTTCACGATTTTGCAGGCATTGGCATGCGGGCGCTTTTTGCGACGCATTATCACCAATTGACGGATCTGGCGGCGTCAAAGGATGGTGTAAAAAATTACAATATCGCGGTGAAGGAGTGGGGTGAAAAAATCATTTTTCTGCGCAAGATCATGGAAGGCGGGACGAGCCGAAGTTATGGCATCGAAGTGGCCCGGATCGCAGGTGTTCCGTCCGACGTGATTTTACGCGCCAAAGAAATCCTGCACAATCTGGAAAAGGGGGAATTCGATGAGATCGGCATGCCGCGTATTGCGCGGGGGAAAAGCGCCGTGAAATGCGGAAACCCGCAGTTGAATCTGTTTGCACAAAGCGAAGATTCCGTTCTTGATGAGCTTCGGCAAATGGATATTTCTTCCATGACGCCGCTGGATGCGCTCAACACCCTCCATCATCTCAAAAGCAGATTATCATAACCCTGCCGGTGTTCTAAATGTTGTTCCTCGTGCAGGTCAGTTTTACCTGCTTTTGATCGCTGAGTCCAAGCAGAACTTTGGAAATGCCGTCCTGCAAAAGAGTGTTCATGCCATTGGCAACAGCTGCCTGATAAATGGCTTCAATGCTTTCATTGCGCCGGATCATGCGTTTGATTTCCCGGGTGAAGATCAAAATCTCTGAAACACACAACCTGCCGTCCCGTACATTTGAGCAAGTTCTTCATATTCTTCCGGGCCGGGATGGTATTTTTCCTTGCATTTTGGGCACAGCGTTTTCATCAGCCTCTGTTCTATGATGGCCAGCATGGCATCGGCAAAAATAAGACGGCTGATGCCCATGTCCAGACACTTTTCCATGGCATCAATGATGTGATCGGCCCACAGGGTGCTGATCACAAGGTGTCTTTTCAGGGAGGCATCCATGCATATTCCGGCCGTTTCCGGGTCAAAAATGCGGCTTGCCGCTATGACGTCCGCATCGGCATTCAAAAAAGAACGCAGCACGGAAGGGAAGTCAAACCCTTTTCGTGAATCAACGGGAACCTGCCTCAGGCCGTTTTGTATGATCTCGATAGATTCTTCCGCCGACCAGATTTTTTTCTCCGGCGTATTGATGTTGTCAAGGCAGGCATGAAGAGTTGTGTTCATGCCTGCTCCGGCCGGTCCGACAATTAAAATCATTCCCCGCGGCTGCTGCAGAATATTCACGATTTCTTTATAACTGTTCTCCGACAGCCCGAGCAGTTCCAGGGGGATTATTTTAGCTTTGGCCGAGATATGGATCACCATGTCTTCGGGGCCGATGTGCGTCGGAATAAAGGTCGCCCGCATGTGGATGGCGTTTCCCGAAGGTCTTGTTAATGTGAGGTTCCCCTGCTGAATGGCGGGTTGTCTCGTTCCGCTGAGATTGGCCAATTGCTTCACATGATCCACGATCGTTGCATATTCTTCAACGGTTATGGTCTTGCTTTTCAGGCACTGGCCGTCAATGCGGATGCGCAGGTTAATTATTTTCCCAGCAGCATCCGGTTCAAAATGAATGTCGGAGCCGCGGCGGTTGTATGCATCATAAATAATGTCGGTGAATAATGGGAGAACGCGGGTTTGGGGCACGGCTGCAACGTTTAACACGTCCGCAGCGGCTGCCACAGGCGCGGTAGGCGCAGCAGGTGCAGCGGCGGCAGGTTCATTCGGTATGTCATGATCCGCATCCTTTGGAAATATATCCCGAAGAAATATAGCAGCGGCTTGCAATGACTCCTCGGACGGTTTTCGTGCTGTTTTATACCTGTTTGGTAAAGGGGTTTCAGGGGTTGGTTCAGGTGCCAAATCCTCGGCCTGTGCGATACCGGACAAAAAAGTGACGTTCGTGCGGGGTGTATCTTCGGGCTTGGGAACGATCACACGTTCCGGCTCGATCTTGATGGCCGGCTTTACAATGGTTTCAGGACGGGTCAAAAAGCTTTGATCGGGTGCAGGCGGCTGCTCTGAAAAAAGCTGTTGGGTCTCCGGTTCTGCCTGCATGTCTTCGTCATTTTCTGAATAGTACCGATTAATCAGTCTCAGGATGTCACTGGACAGGGCAACCTCGTAAACAACGGATTCCGTTTCCAGCATTTTTTCAATTTCCCGCCGTTTGGTAAGGTTTGACGGGTCCTCAACGAGCACATGGATTTTACCCTTCACCACGTTCAGGGGAAACCAGAGCATGTCGACCAGCGAGGACTTATCAAGGCTGGAGAGAAGATCCTCGATGACAGGCAGGTCGTCGCTGTAGGCTCGAAAGGGATAGGAAAAGTGGTCTGACAGCGCCGCCCCGATATAATCTTTTGCAACGTCGTAGCGCTCCATTAAAACCGTTGCCAGATCCTCTTTTGTTGCGAAAGATGCCTTTACCGCCTGATTCATTTGCTCGGGTGTGACGATTCCGTCCTGGATCAGCTTTTCATAGCGCTCGCTGCGTTTGTGACCGGCCTGGTCAAAGTCCACCAGCATAAAGAATGCTTTGGCCAGACTGCTTTCGATTTCATCCAGAAAAATATGGGAGTAGTCATCAATGGTCTCGC
>JAGFXG010000279.1 GCA_017860985.1 Deltaproteobacteria bacterium | reverse complement strand
GGCCGCAAGTTCACTATGAAGGACAGTGTGCCATTCAAGAAGTGGGTGGCGGAAATCGATGCCTTCGTTGCCGATAAGAAAACCGATGAATTTTCAGCAGAGTTCGCGATGATGGCGGATGCCATGGCGGCTTTTAAAGATATCGTGGATATGAATTCCGCTTGGACGCTAGGTGATAGGCAGATGAAACAGCTCTATGCTACCCGGACGCTTCATGCCGGCGCAAGAGTTTACTGCGGCAAGCTGCTGCTCGACCAGGCGCTGCTCGCGGCCGCAAAGCTCAAAGAGCAAGGTGACGTCGATGTCAATTTCTACAAGGGTAAAATCGCCACCGCCAGGTTCTATGTCATGAATCACGTTCCCGATATCTTCGGATACGAGAAGGCGATGAAGTGCGGCGACCGCAGTGCGATCGAAATCCCCGAAGAAAGTTTCATGTAGTTCAAACGCCCCCTGCTTAAGGGCAAGAAAACCATAAAAAGTGTGAACAGCCAGAGCGGAATAAAATTCCGCTCTGGCTACCTAAAGAGAACTCAGACAAGCTTTGATATTGCGTTTTTCATAAAAGATTATTGGCAAAATTTCTTCTCCCGGAATGAATTGTCATAATCAGTCCAGAAAGGTGAAAAATGAACCAAGAGGAAGCAAGAGAATTCGCATCAAGGTGGCTGCCGGCCTGGACGGGAAATAATCCCGAAAAACTGGCCGACTTTTATTCAGATGACTGCTTTTACCTTGATCCGGGAGTCCCATCCGGTGTGAATGGAAAAGCAGAACTTCTTTTGTATTTCAAAAAGCTGCTTTCCCAAAATCCGGATTGGATATGGACACAGATTGAGCCGATTCCAATGGAAGACGGGTTTTTAAACAAATGGCTGGCCAAAATTCCCGTCGGTAAAAAAGTTATCGAATGCATTGGCGTTTGCTTTGTGCAATTCGACAGCCAGGGGAAAATCAGGCGGAATGAAGTCTATTTTGATCGAAGCGCGCTGATTTCGGAAATCTTCAAATACAATAAAACAAAATAATTGCCTGCCGCAATTTATACCGTCATCCGGCCGCATCAATCATCGTAATCATAATATTCCTGATGATGATATCCCCGATCATATCCCTGCACCGGACCGGGCACCTGATTCCCTTTCGAGTACATGCACTGTGTGTAAGCATCGTCGTAAATCATTTGCAGCTGCTGGCCGGAGTATGCTGATGCCGCGGCCCCCTGGGCGGCGCCCGCGGCCGTTCCGATTCCTGCGCCCATCGCTGCTCCATGTGCCGCATACATTCCCGAACTTCTGGGCCCGTGCCCCCATGATGCGCCGGTGAGAGCACCGATGCCGGCTCCGATCGCTCCTCCAATAATGCCATATAAGACGGCATTAGCGTTGATTCGGTCCACGGCTTCCTGGCCGCCCATTTGCTGATAGGCCCATGCCTGGCATTCTTCGGATTCGGTCTGAAATTTCGCAAACGGTTTTCCGGGTGCAGGCATAACCTGAACCGTCGGCCCGAGCGGTGCGGTGGCGCACCCTGTAAAAAGTAATAAAACACTTACGATAATACTCACCGCATTCAGAGATCTTATATTTTTCTTCATGATCATCCTTCTATAATCTGAAATCATTCAATTAACAAAATACTTAACTTAGTTGTCAATCCCGCTTCGCAACATCCATTATTCATTATATTAATACCGCCGCCTGTTAATGTCAAGAAATCCATGAGAATCATTGAATGCAAACGGTTGGCTCTCAAACACTCAAACTTATTCAGCTATATTTGATTGACTTCAAAAACCTGTCTCCTTATACTCGTTAATAAACAGGCAGTCACAAAAGGAATCCTGCATGAAACACGAAAGGCTATGGACAAGGGATTTTGTCACGGTCTCTGTGATTAATTTTTTAGTGTTTTCGACGCACTTCCTTTTGATGGTTACGATTGCTTCTTATGCCGTGAACAAATTCCAGGCTTCTACCAATACGGCAGGACTGGTCGCAGGCATTTTTATTATCGGAGCCCTGATCGGTCGACTGGTGACCGGACGCATCATTGAAGCGGTTGGCAGCAGCAACGTGCTGAAGTTCAGTACGGTATTTTTTATTATCACGTCAGCACTGTATTTTGCAGCAGTCAATTTGCCGCTCTTGATCGGCGTCAGACTGTTGCACGGGATCATCTTTGGCGCGGCCAGCACCGCGACGGGAACTATTGTCGCCCAGATTATCCCCAACAGCAGGCGAGGGGAAGGCATCGGCTTTTACAGCATGGGGGCGATCCTGTCGGTGGCATTAGGTCCTTTTATAGGGATGCTGTTAATTCACGGCACGGATTTCAAAATGATTTTCTCGCTGACGTCGGTTCTGGCTTCCGGCAGTTTCGTCCTGTCATTTTTTGTTGACGAGGCGGCCTGCAAATTATCCATTCAGGACCGGGTAAGTTCCGGAGGTAATTCTCACGTTTCCAATTTCCTCGAATTGAAAGCGGTCCCGATTTCCATTGTCATATTAATCATCGGTTTCAGTTATTCCGGCGTGCTGACGTTTGTATCATTATACTCCAGGGAAATTCGTCTGGAAGAAGCAGCAAGCTTCTACTTTCTTGTCTATGCCGTCACCGTTTTTTTCTCGAGGCCTTTTTCCGGGCGTTTATTCGATGTCAGGGGGGCCAATTTTGTCGCCTATCCCTGCCTGGTCATCTATGCGGCCGGCATGCTTTTATTCAGTCAGGCCGTTAACGGATTTATGCTGCTTCTGGCGGGAGCGCTCATCGGTTTAGGTTATGGCAACTTCATATCCTGTGCCCAGGCCATATCCATAAAAGATGTTCCTCCTCACCGGCTGGGTCTGGCAACGGCCACCTTTTTTATTTTTGTGGATTTAGGATTCGGGATAGGACCGTATATTCTCGGTTCTCTGGTGCCGTTTACGGAATATCGTGGACTGTATTTCATGATGACCGTTGTGATCCTGGCAACCGTTCCACTATACTACTTTCTCCATGGAAGGGTGGCATCCATGAAATAGACGGGGGCAGATAGTGTTTATTTAAGTTCCAGAAGCGTTATGGATATGAATTATCAATAGAATCGGGGAGGCAAGAAAATGAATCACTCTTTACCTTTTATAATCACCATCAGCCGCCAGCTCGGTTGCGGAGGAGCATACATAGGCCATCAACTGGCAAAGCACCTGAATATTTTTTACGCGGA
>JAGFXG010000278.1 GCA_017860985.1 Deltaproteobacteria bacterium | reverse complement strand
GTTGTTCTGGCAAGAGCCACTCCCAGAGCGTTGGATACTTCCGAGTGTTCCGGTATTGAATAGGGGTAACCCAGATTTTGGGCAATAAAGGGAGCAACAGCGGCGGGTCCACCGGCAACATAAAGAATCTTAGGCTGAATAATTTTCCCTTCCAGGAGTTCATGGATCGTATAAACCGGTTTGTTGTTGATCTCCGTAAGGATCTGCCGGACCTGATCCGAGATGATGACGGCCATCTTGTCGATGATGGCGCGTGCCGCATCCTCAACACCCAGTCGAAGTTTTTTCGCGATGAGTGCAATGGCATCCCGGGCTTTCCGGCTATCGCCGAAAGCAACAATTCCTTCCACAATCATGGCATCCGTGGGGGTGGGGAATGGTCCGCCCAGCGCGGCAGCCGGCCCTTCCCGATGCGGTCCGATGAAAATCTCGCCGTTTTCAATTCTGATGACGCTGTCTCCGCCCACACCGATGGATTTTGTATAGAGACCGCGAATCAGCGTTTTTCGTCCGTCAATTTCCACACCGGATGGCTCGAGGAGAGGAACACCGTCAGCAAAAACGGAGATATCCGTTGTGGTGCCGCCTATATCCAGAGCCACGGCATCTTCTTTCATGCGGGCTGTTGCCAGAACGCCCATGATGCCGGCCGCGGGTCCGGAGTGAATGGTCTGGACAGGGCAGTCCAGGGATTGATCGATCAAGATGGTCCCGCCGTCCGCTTTCAGAATATAGACAGGAATATTCAGGCCGAGTTTTTGGGTAAATTTCCGGACATCCTTAACAAATCCCTGGTGAATATCATGAATAGCCGCGTTGAGATAAGTTGTAGAGATGCGGCGCGGGAAATTCAACTGTCCGGAAAGTGTATGCCCCAGGGAAATATTTCTGGAATCATTCTGAAGTAATTCAGCCGCATCCAGCTCCTGCTGCGGATTCCGTGAAGAAAATTTGCCCACTACTCCAATGTGATCAATTTGGTTCTGAGCTATTTCACTGCTGATATCTGCTATTTCCCGGCTGTTTACATTTTTGACGGGGATGCCGCGGTGATTGATGTACCCTCTGGCAAAATACGCGTCTTTACCCAGGTTCAGCGTGGCTGGGGATAAACCGGGCCCGCTTAGCAACACCATCGCCACGCGACTGGTTTTACTCTGGACAATTGCGTTGGTCGAGATGGTGGTGCTTAAGACAATCCTATTGATATTATTAATATTATTTCCTTGTATCAGCTTTTCGGCTGCTTCCAGAAGAGAGGTCATGATGTTTGCTTGATTCGTGAGAACCTTGATTTTACTGATCACCTGCAAATCTTGAACCAGAACCGCATCTGTGTGAGTCCCGCCAACGTCAATACCAAGTATCATTGCAGCTTCCTTTAATGTCAATTTTGTTACTTATATATGTTTAAATATCTCTTGACAAGGCAAAAAAAAGGCGTATTGTCACGCATCGTAAAGGTAGTGTGTTCACACACTAAAATTTTTGAAAGGAGGAATTGTCTAATGAAGAAGGTATTGGCCATTTTTGTTAGCGTGCTTTTATTGGCTTCTTTATCAATCGCGGCAGTAGGCTGCAAGCAGGCCCCGAAGGAAGAAGCCACGACAGTGGAAGCACCGGCAGCTCCTGCGGCTCCTGCAGCTGAACCAGCACCCGCAGCACCCGCAGCTCCTGCAGCACCGGCAGCACCTGCAGCCCCTGCAGCTGATGCAGCACCGGCAGCACCTGCAGCCCCTGCAGCTGATGCAGCACCGGCAGCGCCCGCCGCTGAACCGGCACCGGCAGCAAAATAATTACATAATCAATTGCAGGATTATAGAATCGGGCAATCTTTGCTTTATGCACAGGTTGCCCGATTTTTTTTGTCTTTCATAGTTAATTCTCTCAAAATATGTTATAAATATAAAAAAACAGGAGGTGCGTTATGGCGGAAAAAGATTGGGATTTGGTAAAGGGTGTGGTGATCGGCGGCCTGATTGGTGCGGCCCTCGGCATTTTGTTTGCTCCAAAAAGTGGAAAAGAAACCCGTCAGGATATTGCCGACAAAACTGACGAACTTCTGGTTAAAGCAAAAGCGGAATATGAAAAAGCTGCGGAAAAAAGCAAAGCAGTTTATGAAGCGGCAGTAAAGCGGCTGAAAGAAGCCGAGAGTGTTGCAAAAGAAAAAGTGGAAGAACTGGAAGGAAAAGTGAGCGAGCTTGCTCATCAAGGCGCCGAGACACTGTCGGAAAGTAAAAGCCGCTTAAAAAAGGCGATTGATGCCGGAAAGGAAGCTTATCGCGAAGAAAAGGATAAACCGATGGTTTAATTGTCGAACCGGATGCCATCAGAGACATTTCACGAATTAAGGATGAAATTTCGGGGAGAAGAATTATGTATCTGGAAATTGGGTTGATCATTATTGGCATCGCCGTGCTGCTGCTGGTGTTATTCTGCATTCCGGTTCTGCTGAAACTCGGGCAGGCGGTAAACGACATCAATATCACGCTGCAGACGTTGAACGAACGTCTGCCGTTGATTTTGAAAAACATGGAAGAGATTTCAACCAATATCAATCAATCGACCACGGCGATCAACTGCGAAGTTCAAAGGGTTGCCTTTACGGCACAGCGACTGCACACGGTGATGAACGACGTGGTCGTTGGAATTGAAGCGTTTTCGCCGCTTGCTCTCAAGTATCATGTGTTTCGAAAAGCAACGTGGATAATCCCAGTGATCAAAGGGGTAAATGCGTTTATCAGAGTGCTCTCGGGTAAAGAAAAGGTATAGAATAAAATGGCGAAGATGACATTTTCCAACAAGTGGGGTCGTGTCGCCGTTTCTAAAAAACCTCTATCCCCCGGGGGGCAGAAAACGGTTGAAGATACCGTGCGGGAAATGAAAAACGCCGCCAAGGCGCCCGGCGGCGAGGACTACCGCGAAAAATCTTTAAGCATTCACGGATTGGTTTGCGCCCGCTGCGGACGCGAGTTTTCGGGCGTGAACCGGCAGCTGTTGACGGTTCATCACAAAGACGGCAATCACCACAACAATCCTCCGGACGGCAGCAACTGGGAAAACCTCTGTACCTATTGCCACGAAGATGTCCACAGCCGCGAAGTACTGGCCGGTTACCTGGGAGACAACGCGTCCGGCAGGGACGTCAGCCTGGTTTATGGAGAAACACCATCGCCGGGGTCGGAAACATCCGGCGTGCTGGCGCAAAAATTAAT
>JAGFXG010000277.1 GCA_017860985.1 Deltaproteobacteria bacterium | reverse complement strand
TCGGATTCATGAAATGGTCGGTCTGCAGCCTGCATAAAACCGGCGGGACAAAATGACGAAGGTTACCGTCACGTTTTTTTGTCCCGCCTTTCTTTTTTTCAGTCTGTTACAGAACGCAACGGTCACTAACGAAAAAATCATAAATGGAATGTATCGTTCCCCCTTTGAAAATTCGGGATTCAAGCGCCATATTGATCGGACGGAAAAAACAGTTATTTTAACATTTCTGACCCCGGATAAATTTTGCGTCAGCTGTGAAGGCAGGCGCACCCTATTTGCTGTCTTTCAGCAACATATCATCAACGTTGCAATTATCGTGAGTGATTGAATAGCTCTCTCAAGCATCCATTTTTTGACGGTTTTTTTACAGTTTAAATTTCTTGAGAAAAGAAATTAATACTGGTATGAAAACAGGCTGATTAAGAAAATTTATTTTAAGGATGGATATTTATGTTGAACCCTAATTTCAGTTCCGGCCCCTGCAGCAAGAGGCCAGCGTGGAGCATCGACGCGCTGAAGAGCGCGCCGGTCGGCCGCTCACACCGTTCCGCACTGGGAAAAGAAAGAATCATCAAAGCAATGAACGATACAAGAAAAATCTTAAATATTCCGGCAGATTACCTTGTGGGCATTCTGCCGGCTTCCGATACGGGCGCTTTCGAATGCGCCATGTGGTCACTTTTAGGTCCCAAACCCGTGACCGTGCTGGTCTGGGAAAGCTTCTCAGAAGGCTGGGCAACAGACATCAACAAACAGCTGAAACTAAATCCCACCATCATCAAAGCCGATTACGGCAAGATTCCTGATCTGTCCAAAGTGGACTGGAAAGGCGATGTCGTCTTCGTGTCCAACGGCACCACCAGCGGCGTGCGCATTCCCGACTGGGACTGGATTCCCGCTGACCGGGAAGGACTGTCTCTATGCGACGCCACCAGCTATGCCTTTGCCAATGAGATCGACTGGAGCAAAATCGATGTTCTGACGTTCTCCTGGCAGAAATGCCTCGGCGGCGAAGCCGCGCATGGCATGATGATTTTGAGCCCCAAAGCAGTCGCCCGCCTGGAATCCTATACACCGCCCTGGCCCATGCCGAAAATTTTCCGTCTGAAAAAAGGCGACAAGATCAATAAGGCCATTTTTGAAGGCGATGTCATCAACACTCCCTCCATGCTGTGCGTGGAAGATTACCTTGACGCCCTGGATTGGGCAGGCAAATTCGGCATTGATGGATTGGTCAAGAAGAGCAAAGCAAATCTGAAAGTGGTGGAAAACTGGGTTGCCAAAACCGACTGGATCGAATTCCTGGCCAACGACCCCAAGGTCCGTTCCAACACTTCCGTCTGCCTATCTGTGACACATCCGAAAGTTGCGGCACTCGATGCAGATGCGAAAAGCAAATTCCTCAAGAGCGTCGCCTCTGACCTGAGCAAGAAGAATATCGCTCATGATATCAACTCCTACAAGGACGCGCCCGCCGGATACCGTTTCTGGTGCGGCCCGACCATCGAAGAGTCGGATCTCAAAGTGGCGCTGGCCGAGCTGGAGAACGTTTTTAACGAAAAAGTAAAAAGCCTTTAACGGAAGAGCAGCATGGAAAACATTATTAAAAGGGTCCTGGTCAGCGATGCCATGGCGTCCGAAGTTGCCGAGATTCTGGGCAACGCACCGGGTGTAAAAGTTGATGTCAAAACAGGCATGAAGCCTGATGAGTTAAAAGATGTCATTAAAGATTACGATGCCCTCATCGTCCGTTCGGCTACCAAGGTCACATCTGAAGTCATTGAAGCTGCCGTGAAGCTTTCGGCGATCGGCCGAGCCGGTGCCGGCGTTGACAATATTGATATTCCCGCCGCGAGCAAACGGGGCATCGTCGTCATGAACACCCCGGGCGGCAATACCATCACCACCGCCGAGCACGCCATCGCCATGATGGTGTCGCTCGCGCGAAAAATTCCCCAGGCCACGGCGTCCATGAAAGCAGGCCTTTGGGAAAAAAACAAATTCATGGGCAACGAATACTGCAATAAAACCCTGGGCATCATCGGACTCGGCAGGGTCGGCACCGTGGTGGCGGACCGGGCCATCGGCCTGAAAATGAATGTCATCGCCCATGACCCGTTTATTTCACCGGAAGTCGCTGAAAAAATGGGCGTGAAAATGGTCAGCATGGATGAACTCTATGCCCATTCAGATTTCATCACTGTGCACTCACCGCTGGCCGCTGAGACCAGAAATCTTGTCAACGAAGAATCATTTGCCAGGATGAAAAAAGGCGTATTTCTGATTCACTGTGCCCGTGGAGGCATTGTAAACGAAAAAGCTCTCTATGAGGCTCTTAAGTCCGGCAAAGTCGCCGGCGCCGCCATAGACGTTTTTGAAGAAGAACCGACCCGCAACATGGATCTGATCGGGCTTCACAATGTTATCTGCACACCGCACCTGGGCGCGTCAACGGACGAAGCGCAAACCAACGTGGCCATTGCCATTGCCCATCAGATTGCCGCTTATTTCGCCACCGGCGAAATCAAAGGCGCGGTTAACTTCCCATCGGTGAGCAGCGAAGTGATGGCACAGATTAAACCTTACCTGGAACTGGCCGAAAAGCTGGGTGCCTTCCAGGCCCAGCTCCTGACGGGCGCGATTCAGGAAGTCAACATTGAATACAGCGGTGAGCTTCTCAACCACAACGTCGCCCCAATCACGATTTCACTGATCAAGGGGCTTCTCAATCCAATCCTGACCGAAACCGTCAATTACATCAACGCTCCGGTCATCGCCAGGGAACGAGGCATCAAGGTTGTAGAATCCAAAAGCACGGAAACGAAAGATTTTACCAATTTGATCTCGTTGACCGTGAAAACCTCCAAAGAAACCAGTAAAACCGCCGGCGCCGCTTTCGGCAGGAATGACCCCCGCATCGTGCGCGTCAATGAATTTTCGGTGGAAATCGTACCGGAAGGTTATATGCTGGCAGTGTCCAACGATGACCGGCCGGGTGTCATCGGCAATCTGGGGACCACGCTTGGCGACAACAACGTCAATATCGCCCGTTTGCATCTGAGCCGAGACGCTCAGGCGAAAAAAGCGCTGGTTGTTCTGAATACGGATTCACCGGTCGATTCGGAGATTCTGGAGAAACTGCGGAAATTACCACACGTAATTTCCATTACACCGATTAAAATGCAGGAAAGTATATAGTCATGGCCAATGTTGCGGTTGTAGGC
>JAGFXG010000276.1 GCA_017860985.1 Deltaproteobacteria bacterium | reverse complement strand
CTGATGGGAGCATTCTTGTAAATTTCAGATTTTTTTCTATCCAGTTTTTGCGGCACTTTCGACATGATGCTATCTTCCCCCTTTATGATAGTCAATATGTGTTCAGAATAACTTTATTAATATTTCAAGAATGCGTTTTTCTTGCATATCCGTTTCGTTTAGTCAACTATTTTGAGGTAAACATGACGTTGGTCACAATAAGACCAACAACGTTTATCCCTTTATTCCAAAAGAAATTGAAACAATTTGACGAAAGATGATTATTCAGATAGAAAATTACAAATCTGATGAAATAGAAAACATTGCGATCACTTCATGAATAAAGATTTAGCGTACCGAATTATATTGCTGCTTGTGTTGATTGGCCTCGGCGCCTTTCTTTTCCTCCATTTTGACCTTTACCTTTTTTTCACAGACAAAAATAAAATCATCAACTTTATTAAAACGTCGCGTTATGACCAGCTTGTTTTCATCGCGATACAGATCATTCAAGTAGTCATTGCGGTGATTCCGGGGGAGATCAGCGGTTTCATTGGCGGTTACTTGTACGGCCCTTTGTGGGGAACGATTTATTCCACCATCGGTCTGACGCTGGGTTCCTGGCTGGCCTTTGTGCTGGCACGCTTTTTCGGAGAGCCGCTTCTGGAAAAGGTGGTCAAGAAAGAGGTTTTTGAAAAATTCGATCATTTCATGGAGCACAAGGGTCTGCTTGTTTCCTTCCTGCTCTTTTTGATTCCCGGCTTTCCCAAGGATTATTTGTGCTACATCATGGGCGTCAGCCGAATCCCGACGCTGACATTCATCGTTATTTCCACGATCGGCCGTTTTTTCGGGACAGCAATGTTGTCCATAAGCGGCAACATTGCCCGTCAGGAACAGTATCCGCTTTTAGCCGTTGTCGTTGTCGCGGCTGTCATTGTGTCCATACTTGCTTGGCGGTATCATGATAAGATTCTGGAAATTCTGAAAAATTCAAATAAAAAGTGATCCGCGAAACGTTTCTCGGTTTGCGGACGAGTTAAACGACAGCTCGGTCAAGGCAGCAATGAGAATAAGGATAGACAATTTGACGAACAGAAAGGGCGGTGGGGATGAGGCACAACCAGGGCCGGTTTTGTCTACATGGATGCGGGCGCTTCGTCTTCACTTTGTTTTGCCCAGTATTCTGCCCACGCTCCTGGGCGGTGTGATCGCCTGGGCGCATGGCTATCCGATGCACCTGTTTCACTTTGTGCTGGTTGTCATCGGTGTTACGGTCAACCATTTAGGTCTCAATCTGGTAGACGACGTCCTTGATTACCGTCATGCGGTTGATTTGCAAAAGGGTGAAGAAAAAAATTTTTTCACCGGAGGGAGCGGTGTCCTGACGGAAGGTCTGCTGAAAGACACCCAGATGCTGAAGGCGGCCGTTCTGTTTTTTGGCATGACGGTGGTCATCGGCGTTTACCTGACCTATGCCTGCGGATGGCCTGTTCTGGTGCTGGGGCTTTTCGGCATGGCCTGTTCCATTTTTTACACAGCGCCTCCCATCCGTTTCGGCTACCGGGGCTTTGGCGAACTGGGACTCCTGGTCAATTTTGGTCCCGTCATTGTGCTGGGTTCATATTATGTCCAGGCACGGGCTTTCTCCTGTGAACCGCTTATTGCGTCACTGGTCCCGGGATTCATGATGTGGGCCATGATTATCATCAATGAGATTCCTGATTACGAAACAGACAGGAATGGCGGAAAATGGAACCTGGTTGCCCGTTTCGGAAGGCAAGCCGGCGCCGTTCTATACGGGGCGGGCTTGGCCATCGCTTACGGTGTTCTGACAATCGCCGGACTTGCGAAGATTTTGTCACCTTTTGTTCTGCTGGGTCTTGTCAGTCTGCCTCTTGCCGTAAAATCTTTTGTCGTCATGAAGCGCCACCTGGAGGACCCCCTGGCAATGGCCCCGGCCAATCTGGCAATGATTAAAGTCCACGGCCTGACGGGTGCGGCCATGATTGTTGCTTATCTCATAGAAGGGATTTTTCCATGATCACTGAAATTTCTGATAAGTTCTACCGCATCACGCTGCCCATGCCTTTTCGTTTGCGCCATGTCCATGCTTACGCGCTGGTTGATGGCAAGGACATTGCGCTGTTCGATACCGGCATGATCCTGCCCGGTGCCCCGGAAAAACTGGAAGCGGACCTGGAAAGCATTGGCCATTCCATAGAAGGCATCAGCGACATTTACCTGACGCATGTGCACACCGATCACTGCGGCATGGCCGGAATCCTCCAGGAAAAGTCAAACGCGCGTATTCATCTGTCGCAAGTATCCCATCAGGTTCATGAGCATTTTCAGCAGACTGATTATTTAATCGGACAGGCCAGGCTTTTTTACACAAAGCATGGCGTGCCGACCCGCGATGTGGAGGCCATTGTCGAAGAGATTGAAGACATGAGCAGCCGGATTCCAAAATTTGAAGTGCACACCTTTTTGCAGGAAAATGAAATCCGACAATTCGGCAGCCGTTTATTCGAGGTCATTTTCACGCCGGGACACGCGGCGGGCCATGTCTGCTTTTTCTTCCGCGAGGAAGGCCTGCTGCTGGCCGGTGATCACATTCTGCCTTATATTCCGCCCAGTTTAAGCCCGAACATTTACGATGAAATCTTTCAGCCGCTGGCAAGCTACCTGGAATCGCTTGCCGTCATTGAAAAAATGCCGATTGACATTGTTTACCCGGGACATGGCAATTCCTTTTCCGGGATTGAGGAGCGGATCAGGGAGATCCGCACCCATCACGAATTAAAAAAAGAAGCGTTGCGGCAGATCCTGAAGTCGGAGCCCAAAACCACCTTCACCGTCTGCAGCGAACTGATCGGTGCGGCAGCCGCCAACTGGGACGACTGGGAAAAATTCATGGCGCTCAATGAAACGTATGTGTACCTTCAGGCGCTTAAGCGTGACGGTGCGATACAGGAAACTATGATGAACGGAGTCCTGTGCTATTCGGCTGTTTAATGCCACGCGATGCTTTAAGGCTGCCTGTTTTTGTCCTGACCTGTATTTAAAGGGATATCTTATTGCTTTACTAATTCTACACGGCGGTTTTTTGCCCGGCCTTCTTCGTTGTCGTTCGACATGACGGGCGCAAACTGACCGCATCCAAAGGACTTCAGGCGTGCAGGCGAGATACCGCTATTGCGGAGCGCCTGGACGACTGACTCGGCACGGCTCTGGGACAACTTGATATTGCTTTCCA
>JAGFXG010000275.1 GCA_017860985.1 Deltaproteobacteria bacterium | reverse complement strand
CAATTGCGCGAGGGCCAGCATGATGTTGTCAAGCCCCTTGATCTCAAAATTCATTGAGGCAAAGACAATGACCGGATCATCATCGCTGATGTTTAATGCTTTTCTTGCGGCATGCCGCGCGTTGCTTTTGCCTGTGTAATCGGACAAATTCACGCCGGGATGGATCACCGAAACGCTGTCTGGATGAACAGGGTATTCCTGCAGAAAAATGTCCCTGGTCAGTTCGGAAACGGCGATAAACCTGCGGCAGTGCCCCTCGTAGACAAGCTTTTTTTCCACCCAGGCCGTTGCCATGTCATAGAGGCTCATTGGCTTGCAGCGGATGGAATGCACCCAGTACCGGTGAGGAATCCCGTGAAGCGTGAACAGGTCGGCCGAAAAAATTCTTTCGTGGCTGTGCACCAGGGAAACATTATTCTGTCGGATCCGGCGTCCGGCAAACCAGGCAAAACTGATGGTTGTCATAAACTTGGGAAAGGAAATAATCGGAATTTTATGAAACCGGACAGTGCTGGAACCGGACTGCCACCGATTGGCAAACACGTGAAAAGAGTTCTGACCTCCAATGGAAAGCTTTTCCGTCAGCTCAGAGGCAAATTGCTCGGCCCCTCCAACCAGGCCGTATTTAGGAATCACAACCGCAATTTCTCGCATAACCCAAGTCTTTTTAAATGTTTTCCGTTTGAACTAACACAGATAAAAGAAAAAATCATGTTTAAATAACCGGATAAATATGTTAGAAAAAACCTCATTTTTTAGTACTTTGCCGATTCCTGACGTCATTTGGCACTGTTAAAAAGGGCCGGGTAAAACAATAAAGTGAATATTCTAGGTATATCAGCATTTTATCACGACAGCGCAGCGTGTCTGGTGAAGGATGGGGCTATTGTCGCGGCCGCACAGGAAGAGCGCTTTACCCGCAAAAAGCATGATTCTGCTTTTCCCATCCAGGCCGTCAATTATTGCCTGAAACAGGGCGATATAAAGGGCGACAATCTGGATTATGTCTGTTTTTATGATAAGCCGTTTATTAAATTCGAAAGAATTCTTGAAACTTACCTTGCCTATGCACCATCCGGCATTCGCTCTTTCATGATGGCGATCCCTTTGTGGATCAAGCAGAAATTATGGATGAAGGAGTTGATCAAGGACCAGATCAATTATAAAGGCATGATCCTTTTCCCGGAACACCACGAGTCTCACGCCGCCTCTGCTTTTTTCGCGTCGCCTTTTCAGGAAGCCGCGTTTTTAACCATAGATGGCGTCGGGGAGTGGACCACGACAAGTTACGGTTTGGGCAGGAATAATCAGATTAAAATTATTTCGGAGCTTCATTTTCCGCACTCTCTGGGTCTTTTGTATTCCGCTTTCACTTACTATACGGGATTCAAAGTGAATTCGGGCGAATATAAAGTCATGGGACTTGCGCCATATGGCAGGCCGGTATACAGGGATTTGATCCTTTCGGAATTGATGGATCTCAAAGAGGACGGGTCTTTCAGGCTGAACATGAATTATTTCAATTACTGCGCCGGGCTGACCATGACCAACGCGAAATTCAACAGGCTGTTCGGAGGTCCTCCCCGCAAGTCTGAATCAGAAGTCACGCAACGGGAGATGGATCTGGCCCGTTCTGTTCAGGACGTGACTGAAGAGGTGATGCTTCGCATAGCGAAGCATCTTCACCGGGAAACGGGGCAGAAAAATCTCTGCCTTGCGGGCGGTGTCGCCCTCAATTGCGTCGGCAATGGCAAAATTCTTCGTGAGGGGCCTTTTGAAAATATATGGATACAGCCTGCCGCCGGCGATGCCGGGGGCGCCGTCGGGGCGGCTCTTTTTGCATGGTACCAGTATCTGGACAATCAGCGGACTGCAGACGGACAGAATGATTTTATGAAAGGGAGCTTCTGGGGGCCGGAGTTCAGCAGGGATGAAATCGGCCGTTACCTGCAGAATAAGAACATTCCCTTTGAAGAAATACCGGATGAGGGCATTCCGGGAAAAGTCGCGGATTTAATTGGCACACAAAAGACAATCGGATGGTTTCAAGGGAGGATGGAATTTGGTCCACGGGCGCTGGGAGGGCGTTCCATCATCGGGGATGCCCGTTCGCCACAGATGCAGGAGACCATGAACCTTAAAATAAAATTTCGTGAAAGTTTTCGCCCTTTTGCCCCCAGTGTGCTGAGAGAAAAAGTCTCCGACTATTTTGATCTCGATCGGGAAAGTCCCTACATGCTGATTGTCGCGCCGGTTAAAGAAAATATCCGCAGACAGATGACCCAAGAGGAGCAATCCTATTTTGGTCTGGACCAGCTGCATGTCGTCCGTTCCGTGATCCCGGCCGTGACCCATGTGGATTATTCAGCCAGAGTCCAGACGGTGACAGAGGAAACCAATCCTCTTTACTACCGGATGATTAAAAAATTTGGTGAGAAGAATAATTGCCCCGTGATCATCAATACGTCTTTTAATGTAAGGGGAGAGCCGATTGTGTGCACGCCGGAAGATGCCTATCTGTGCTTTATGAGGACGAATATGGATTACCTCATCATGGGGAATTATCTGTTGAATAAAGAAGACCAGAAACCACTGGACCGGGACATCAACTGGCAGAAAAAATTTGAGAATGACTGAGCGCGATGATAATAGAAGAAATCAAGAACATCAAAAGTGAAACGTCAGATCTGAAGAAGTTCGGACTGTTGATCGGTGCGATTCTTTTTCTGGGAACGTTGTATTTGTTGTGGAAGCAGCAGCATGCTTATGCGGTCGCCGGTTTTATCCTGGCAGGGGTTTTTACCGTCCTGGCTTTTGTCGGGCCGGTTGTGTTAAAGCCGCTTCAGAAAGTCTGGATGGCCATGGCTGTGGTCATGGGCTTTGTCATGAGCAGGATCATCGTGGCGGTCATTTTTTATGGGATGGTTACGCCTATCGGACTTGCGGGCCGTCTTGCGGGGAAAAAATTTCTGGAGCTGAAAATAGACAAAGCTGCCGCCAGCTACTGGATTCGGCGGGATCAAGCCAAAGTGGAGAAATCTGCTTACGAAAGGCAGTTTTGAAAAATAAAACATTTGGGGATGTTTAAGCAATGGGAAAATTGTCAATCGTAAAAGAATTATGGTCCTACCTGAAAGTTCGGAAAAAGTGGTGGCTTTTCCCGATATTATTATTTCTGCTGATTATAGGCACGTTGCTGGTCCTGGCGGAAGGGTCGGTTGTCGCTCCTCTGATCTACACG
>JAGFXG010000274.1 GCA_017860985.1 Deltaproteobacteria bacterium | reverse complement strand
ACGGATCATGACTTCAGACGGCGTTCTCGACATGACCTCCCTCCCGTCCGGCATGATTGTAGTCGGCGGAAGTTTCATCGGCGTCGAATACGCTACGGTATTTGCGGAGCTTGGCGTCAAGGTGATACTGGTTGAACTGCTGGACCGCATTTTACCCCAGGAAGATAAAGAGGCCGCGGAATTTCTCACACAGGAACTGGCCCGCCTGGGTATTGCCGTCCACTCGTCGACAGAGCTCATCAGTCTGAAGGAATCCACAGGCGGCCTTGTGATGCAGGTACGGAAAAACACCGAAACAATGGAGATGCGCGCCGGATGTGCCCTGCTTTGCACGGGAAGAAAGCCTCTGCTGCACAGGGCTGAACTCGACAGGCTGGAAATCGAGTACAGCGGCGCCGGAATCAAGGTGGATAAAAACATGATGACCACTTGCCGGGGCATTTACGCCGCGGGCGATGTCACCGGTGGAATGATGCTGGCTCACCGCGCGGCCCGGCAGGCCAAAGCCGCCGTGGGAAATATGTGTGGCGGAAACGATTATGCCTATAATGAAAACTTTATCCCGTCTGTTGTATACAGCCATCCGCAGATTGCACGTGTCGGTTACACCGAGGAACGCGCCCGGAACGAAGGTTTATCCATTGAAGTTGTCAGGTCGAACTACAGCGCCAACATTATCGCCCGCACCGAATTGATGGGACAGGGTTTTGTCAAGGCCGTTTTCCATCATGACAAAATTATCGGCGCGGTTGTTGTCGGCGACCATGCCTCCGACCTGATTTCCGGGCTTGCCCTGGCGGTTGCCGGTCAGCTGACCCGAAAGCAGCTGCGCTCCTGGGTCATACCGCACCCGACGCTCAGTGAAATTTTTACACCGCTCATCGGTTGAACGCTGGGGCACTCCCTGCGGGTCTCGTTCACATCTGCCCGGACAGCCCAATCTCCTTTTGCAACAAAGACATTGTTCCGCATCGTGTGAATATTTCTACCGGACGGTTTTATTTTGACGGTTTCAGGCGGTTGTCCATACCGGTAAACCCGCAGTCCGGCTGGTAACAGGTTACGTTCAGAAATTCACATTTCTGTTTGCAGGCCGGACAGGTCTGCGGCGGCTGCAACTCCACAACGGTGTTTCCACAATTACTGCATTTCCAGGTATTTTCAGGAATGGTTGTTTTGTTTTCCGGCATCTTAATGTCTCCTTTCTGAATTATGGATAAATTTAACATAAAATCATTGTTTTATGCGAAGTATTTTCGTCGGGACGAATAAACTTGAAATTATTGACAACTTTCGGTAAAGAAATGCACTCTTTTGAGCTCAGGGGAACTTCATGGCAAAAAGAACAAAATCAAATGATCTGAAAGGCTTGACCCTTTTAGGTGAAAAAACAAAACCTGTCCGCAAACTGGAAACGTTCCCCAATCATCACAGACGCGACTACACCGTGACGCTTTCCACCGATGAGTTCACCTGTGTATGCCCGAAAACCGGCCAGCCCGATTTCGCCAGCATCTCCATACAGTATATCCCCGACAGGAAGATTGTCGAATCGAAATCACTGAAATTATATTTATGGTCTTTCCGCAACGAGGGTGTTTTTCATGAACACGTCACCAATGTCATTCTCGAAGACCTGGTGTCCGCCCTTCAGCCGCGCTGGTGCAGGGTTAGCGCCGACTTCGCCGTGCGCGGCGGCATCGGCATCAAGGTCGAAGCGGAATATCAAAGCAAAAAAGAATGAATCTGTAAAACAGTTGAAAGGATATTATGCCAAAACGTAAAGACATTAAAAAAGTATTGATTATCGGCTCCGGCCCGATCGTAATCGGACAGGCCTGTGAATTTGACTATTCGGGTACTCAGGCCTGCAAGGCTCTGCGCAAGCTGGGTTATCAGATCGTACTGGTCAATTCCAACCCGGCAACGATTATGACCGACCCCGGCATGGCCGATGTGACGTATATTGAACCCCTCAACGCTCAGACGATCACTGAAATCATCGAAAATGAAAAGCCGGACGCGATTTTGCCGAATCTGGGCGGACAGACCGGCCTGAACCTGACGTCGGAATTATACAAGCTCGGTATTTTGCAGAAGAACAACGTAAAGGTGATCGGCGTGCAGGTTGATGCCATTGAAAGGGGTGAGGACCGGATCGCCTTTAAGGAAGCCATGAACAAGCTGGGCATTGAAATGCCTAAAAGCAAGCCTGCAACCTCCGTGGAAGAGGCAGAAAAAATCGCCGCCGAGATGGGTTACCCTGTGGTTGTCAGACCTGCCTATACCATGGGTGGGACGGGCGGAGGTATTGTATACAACCTCGAAGAACTGAGGATGATCGCCAGCCGCGGCATATCAGCGAGTCTCATCGGGCAGATCCTGATTGAAGAATCCGTCATCGGCTGGGAAGAACTGGAGCTGGAAGTTGTCCGCGACGCGAAAAACAACATGATCACCGTCTGCTTCATCGAAAATGTGGACCCAATGGGCGTTCACACCGGCGACTCTTACTGCACCGCACCGATGCTGACGATTTCCGAAAATATCCAGAAACGGCTCCAGAAATACTCTTACGACATTGTGGAAGCCATTCAGGTGATCGGCGGAACAAACGTCCAGTTCGCGCATGATCCCAAAACGGACCGCATTGTCGTAATCGAAATTAACCCGCGCACGTCGCGCTCTTCGGCGCTGGCTTCCAAGGCAACCGGCTTCCCTATTGCCTTGATTTCTTCGACGCTGGCCTCCGGCATCACCATGGATGAAATTCCCTACTGGCGCGATGGGTCATTGGAAAAATACACGCCGTCAGGCGATTATGTCGTCGTCAAATTTTCGCGCTGGGATTTTGAAAAATTCCCCGGCGCGGTCGATAAGCTGGGCACGCAGATGCGCGCCGTAGGCGAAGTCATGAGCATCGGCAAGAATTATAAGGAAGCGTTTCAAAAAGCCATCCGCTCCCTGGAGAAGAAGCGTTACGGCCTGGGTTTTGTAAAAGATTTTAACACGAAGTCACTCGATGAGCTGATGGAGCTGCTCAGCGAACCTTCCAGCGAAAGACAATTCATCATGTATGAAGCTTTGCGCAAAGGCGCATCCGTGGATGCCCTTCACACAAAAACCTTCATCAAAAAGTGGTTTATCGAACAAATGAAGGAACTCGTGGAACTGGAAGAAAAAATTCTTGTGTACAAAGGAAAAAATCTGCCGGATGATCTGCTCATTGTGGCTAAAAAAGATGGATTTGCC
>JAGFXG010000032.1 GCA_017860985.1 Deltaproteobacteria bacterium | reverse complement strand
TGAAATACGGAAAAATTACGCCGCCAAAAGTGTATATCTGGTGGGCCAACACACAAACGGAGTACGATGCGATCATGAAAATCACAAAAGCCAGCTTCCCTCAAATCTGGCTGCCGATGGGGAACTAAAAAAGGTTGCGGCTTATGAAAAACCCGCGTGTCCTTTGGGGCATGCGGGTTTTTCTTTTTGAAGGCGCATCGATCGTTAAATCATCTCCTAAACTTATAATAATTTAGAGAGTGAAGATATGCATCTGATACTTATTCGTCATGGTGAAACGCCCTGGAACAAGGAAGGACGGATTCAGGGAACGACCGACATTGAACTTTCCCTGACGGGCATCGAGCAGGCCAGGCGGCTGGCTTTATCCCTGAAAGATTCAGAAATCAGCGCCATTCACGCAAGCCCCCTGAAGCGGGCATATCGGACTGCAGAAATCATCAACAGTTTTCATGGCAGGAAAATAGAAGTTCACCCTGAGTTGATGGAGATGGACCAGGGAGACTTTGAAGGGTTGTCTTTTCAGGAATTGATGGCGTGTGAAAAAGAATTCATCCACCGGTGGATTGCCGATCCGGCCTCTGTAAGAATGCCGCGCGGTGAATCGCTGTCCGAATTGCAGGACCGTGTGTGGCCGCCCGTCGAAAAGATTATTGCCGCGGGTCAGAATGCACTGGTCGTTGCTCATAATTTCACCATCGCCGCGATTCTGTGCCGGATCAGGAGCATCAGCCTGTCAGAATTCCGCAGCACCTGCGTAGATACCGCGTCCAGGACAGTGATCCGATTCCGGGACGGCCGGGCGAACATCGAGGTCATGAACGACCGCAGTCATCTGACGGTGCCCAATCTTTAAGTCCATGAGAGATGGATCACGAAAGAATCTATGAAGCTTGACGCCCGGCTGAGTGAGGAATCACAGGATTTTGCACTTTTAAAACAATTTGCCGGGGTTAAACAGGTGATCCGGATCCAGTAAATCTTTAATCCGCTTCATCAGGATCAGGCTCTCACCGTGTTCCTGATTCATGAACGGGATTTTACCGATGCCGATGCCGTGCTCGCCGGTGCAGGTGCCTTCAAATTCTAGCGCCTTTGTCACAATGTTACGGCTTGCTTCCTCCACGCGCGTCCATCGTTTCCGGTCCTGTGGATCGTCCATGACGTGCACGTGAATATTGCCGTCACCCGCGTGGCCGAATAGATAAGCGGTCAGGTCGCTGACTTCCTTTTTACTGAAGTCAACCATTTCGCTGTAGCGGGAAAGTGGCACCGCAACATCCATAATCAGAGGAGAAAGGCCGGTGTGACATCGTTTGATGGATTCGTAAGTCTGATGACGGATTTCCCACAACCGCGCCCTTTCTTCGGATCCGATTCCCTTGTCGATGGCAAGAGAGCCATTGCCCAGGCAGATTTCTTCCACAAAAGCCATTTCGTCCCGCAGTCCCTGTTCGCTGAAACCGGAAAATTCCATCAGCAGCGTGGGATTTTCTTCCAGGGTCAATCCCCGGTCACGATTAAGCGCTTGGACGACATTGACATCCAGAAACTCCATGGCTGCTGGAGCGAGTCCTGACCGCATGATATGATAAACCGTTGTCGTCGCATCAAGGATGGTCGGAAACGTGGCCCGCACGGCCATGAAATTTGCCGGCAGTCCTGCCAGTTTGAGGGTCGCTTCCGTGACAATACAAAGCGTGCCTTCCGATCCGGTAAAAAGCGCCGGAAGATTATAACCCGAAGAAGATTTCCGTGCACGGCTTCCGGTTCTGATCACATCCCCTCCAGGCAGAACAGCGGTCAGCCGCATGACGTAGTCTTTTGTGGCGCCATATCGGACAGACCGGATTCCGCTGGCATTGTTGCCGATCATGCCGCCAATCGTGGCGGCGGCTCCCGGATCCGGCGGGAAAAAAAGACCGTCACAGGCGAGCGCCCTGTTGAGCTCCTTATAGATGACTCCGGCCTGAACATCCGCCTGGAAGTCTTCCGCACGGATGGCGATGATCTGATTCATTTCGCCAAAATCGATGACGATCCCTCCCCGCACCGGGATAGGGTTGCCTTCCAGGCTGCTTCCCGCTCCCCACGCGGTGACAGGTAATCTGTGCCGGCAGGCCCATTGGACAAGAAGGCTGACTTCTTCAGTGGTGCGGGGCCACACGACAACATCCGGCAGAGATGCCGCGTGAAACGATTCATCATGGGAATGCAGGCCGAGAACGGACTCGCCCGCAGAAACCCTTCGATCGTCGAGAATGCTTTTCAGTTCGCTTAAATCCATTTTACTAATCACGGTTGTTCCTTAGTATTCTTTCATTCATGGCGTTGTTGATTTTCCACTTGCTCTGCTGCGTTTTCCCGTTGCGCTTCGTGTTCAAAATCTCCGCCGTGGTTTTTACGCGCCAGGTAAGTTTTTACCGCGTCACCGTAGCAGGTCAGAAAGGTGTTGATAATCTCGTCGTAGGGCAGGTCGGCAAAAGATCCGTGATCCGTGATGTATTCCATGTGACGGCGTCCTTCCAGATCGCAGGAATGAAGAATCGCATCGTTGACGCCGTCGAAATCCAGCGGCTTTACCCTGAACTTTTTGCACAGTGACAGATTGAACGTCGGAGTAACCTTGATCCATCGTCCATCGAGCCAGATATCATTGTAACCGTGGTAGTAAAATGTATCTGTCTGCATCATTTTTTTGAGCCGCTCTGTTGACAGATGATTGCGGACATCGGCAAAATGAAGTTTGCAGGGAATGCCTTCTGCCCGCAAAACGGCGGCGAGAACAACCGCTTTGGTTACGCAGTAACCATATCCCTGTCGAAGGATGGTGCTTGCCTTGAAAGCGTCTCTAGACGCTTCAATCCGATAAGGATCGTAATAGATTCCATCTCGAACGGCATAGTATAACCTGATGGCTTTTTCCCGTGGCGCCGTCTCACCGCCAACGGATCCTTGAACAAAGGCCTGAACCTCCGGCGAATCGCTGTCAATAAATTCTGTGGGTTTTAAATATTCTTCATGCATGGTTCACCCTCAGGGTTTGATCATCACCTTGATTGCAGTCGGATCTGCATCCTGTGTTCGAAAAGCCTCCGCGGCCTCATCCAGTGAAAAGCGATGAGAAATCATGTCTTGCGTTTTTACTCTGCCCTGTTTGAGCAATTCGATGGCCGCCGGGAAATTGCCTCCCAGACAGCCAATCAGGGTCAGGTTTTTGCTGATTGCGGAGAGGGGTTGCCAAGCGAGCGGTTCTTCATAGACGCCCACCAGCATAATCTTGCCTCCGCCGCGCGCGACGGCGACACACTGGTCAAATGTTATCTGCGTTCCTGCGCATTCAAAAACCGTGTTGACGCCCAGATTTCCCGATGCCTCCATGATGATTTTGGCGGCATTTTCCCGGGCCGCGTCGATAACGATATCCGCGCCGCAGGTTTTAGCTGCGGCCAGGCGTGACGGCCTTCGGCCGCTGGCCAGGATTTGTTTCACCCCGGTGGCTTTGAGGACCTGGATGGCGTAAAGGCCGATGACGCCCAGACCGATGACGGCGACGATCTCACTTTCTTTCGGCTGGCTACGGTTGACGGAAAAATAAGAAATGGACAGGGGCTCTACTGACGCCGCGTCTTCGTAAGTCAGTTTCTCAGGTAGAGGAAAAATGCTGCGACCCGGGGCGGCAAAAGGCACATGCACATACTCGGCCATTGCACCGGGGAAATGATACCCGAGAAGCGCCATATCCGAACAGCGGTGCATCTTGCCTTCGCGGCACCAGTAGCATTTTCCGCAGGGAGAAAAGCCTACCGCCGTGCAGCGCGTTCCTGTCGTGATGTCCTTTACAGCCGCGCCAACTTCCACAATATCGCCACTGAATTCATGTCCGAAGATAGTTCCGTCATGGCCGTCATGCCTGTAATAGTGCAGATCAGAGCCGCACACGCCACAGGCGTTGACTTTAATTATGACTCCATGCGGCGCGCAAACAGGATCGGGAACGGTTTCGGTTCGGATGTCTTTTGCCCCGTGCATTACTGCAGCTTTCATGGCTTTCCTCCGGGCCTTTATAGTCACTATATTTATTCCAAAGTTGACACCAGTTGTCAATGCTATCATTCACTGATGTCTTCGGTGCCAGCCGGCCATATGATCACTGGCAAACAATTTCAATAAGAAGCACCATCATGCTTGCTGGATTGTGCAGGATCATGCTCCAGGTTATCCAGAAGTCCGGCTGATAAGGCGAAGATGGTTTCAAGCTCACACTACTCAATGGATGGGGGCTTCATGCTTTCAGAATAGAACTGGTAATTATTCTTGCCCTCTGACTTGGCATAATACATGGCCCTGTCCGCAGTTTTAATCAGGTCCTTTTCATCCGGGGCGTCCTTTGGGTATATGCTGATGCCGATGCTTGCCGTGACGCGGCATTCCTCGCCCATAAGAGATACCGGCTGAAGAGCCGCGGATAAAATCTTCTGGGCTATCTTGACAATATGATCGGGATTATTGATCTCTTCGATCAGGATTACAAACTCATCTCCTCCCAGACGGGCAACGACATCCATTCTCCGCAACCCCTGCTTGAACCGTGTGGCAATGGTCTTTAAAAGC
The DNA here is from genome assembly GCA_017860985.1 of Deltaproteobacteria bacterium. Classification (GTDB taxonomy): domain Bacteria; phylum Desulfobacterota; class Syntrophia; order Syntrophales; family Smithellaceae; genus UBA8904. Next base: position 4,333 of record JAGFXG010000032.1, on the reverse strand, counting down.
TCATCGCCCGCTTCGTGCCCGAGTGTGTCGTTGATGATTTTGAAGCCGTCGAGGTCGATGAACAGCACGGCCAACTGGGAATTGTGCCGCTTCGATGATTTTATGGCTTGATTCAAGAGGTGGCCGAACATCGCGCGGTTCGGCAGTCCCGTCAGGGCATCGTGGGTGGCCATGTGCCTGATCTGCTCTTCATTGAGTTTGCGTTCGGTGATGTCGCGCGCAATGCCCCTGAAACCGATTGCTTCTCCTTTTTCATTTTTTATAAGAGATACGGATATCTCGTTAAATGATTTTGTTCCATCTTTCTTGATGAGTTCCAATGCGTGTGCCCTGACCGGAATTCCTGTTTTGTATAGTTCAGTAAACACTTCAAATAGCTTTCTTCCGGTTTCTTTATCGGTGTACTGCTTGTAATTTAAACCTAGCATTTCCTCTTTGTTGTAGCCGTATGTTCGGCACGCTGCTTTGTTGAAATGAGCAAAGCTGCCGGTAAGGTCTAATTCAAAATAGGCGTCATGCATTTGCTCGATGATGTTTCTATGTCTTTCCTCGCTCTGGCGCAGTTCCTCTTCCATCCGCTTGCGCTCGGTGACATCGCGGAGAACTCCTCTGAATCCGATAGGTTTGCCTGCCGGATCTTTTCGCAACGATATCGAAGCGGAAACATATATTTTAATGCCGTCCTTCCTTGTGGTGGGCCAATCGAAACCTTCGGAGGGTTTTCCTGTTTTGTATACTTTATGAAACGTTTCAAAAACAATCTTTGAAGTTTCTGTATCTGAGAAATTACTGTAATTCATGCCGACCAGTTCCTCTCTGGAGCAGCCGGTCAGCCTGCATAATGAATCGTTGAAAAAAGTAAAATTGCCGTAAAGGTCAACTTCAAAATAGGATTCACGGATGTTTTCCAGAATGCTTCTGTATTTCTCCTCGCTCTGGCGCAGTGCTTCTTCCATCCGTTTGCGCTCGGTGACATTACGGAGAACTCCTCTGAATCCGACAGGTTTGCCTGCCGGATCTTTTCGCAGCGATATCGTAGCTGAAACATATATTTTAATGCCATCTTTCCTTGTGGTAGGCCAATCGAAACCTTCGGAGGGTTCTCCTGTCTTGTATACTTTATGAAACGTTTCAAAAACAATTTTTGAAGTTTCTGTATCTGAGAATTTACTGTAATTCATGCCGACCAGTTCTTCTCTGGAGCAGCCGGTCAACCGGCATAATGAATCATTGAAAAAAGTAAAGTTGCCGGCAAGGTCAACTTCAAAATAGGATTCACGGATGCTTTCCAGAATGCTTCGGTATTTTTCTTCGCTCTGGACAATCTCTTTCTCCATCCGTTTGCGTTCCGTGACATCACGAAGAAGTCCAAGGAAGCCAATAGGATTACCTGCCGAATCTTTTCGTAATGATATTGACGCTTCAACGTGCCCTTTAGAGCCATCCTTTTTTGCAAATTCCCAATCGAAACCTTCTGCGGGCTCTCCTGTCTTGAAAACTCTGTTGCACGTTTCAAAGACAATTTTTGAGGTTTCTTTTTCTGAGAATTGACTGTAATTCATGCCGGCTAATTCCTCTTTGGAGTATCCGGTCAGCCGGCACAGTGAGTTGTTGAAAAAGGTATAGTTACCGGCAAGGTCAACTTCAAAATAGGATTCACGGATATTTTCCAGAATGCTTCTGTATTTTTCCTCGCTCTGGCGCAGTACTTCTTCCGAACGTTTGCGCTCGGTGATGTCATGTCCGACCCCGCGGAATCCTCTTATGTTGCCCGATGAATCTTTATACAGCGCAATAGAAGCTTCGACGTGCATGTTTGTTCCATCTTTTTTGATAATCGTCCATTCGAAGTTCTTGACGGGATTTCCCATCCGGTATACTTCGTTAAAGGCTTGAAAAAGGTTTATTGCGTTTTCCGCATCCGTAAATTGCCGGTAATTCATGCCCAGCAATTCCTCTCTGGAATACCCCCATGTACGAATGATGGCGTCATTGATAAAGGTAAGGTTGCCGGCAAGGTTTACCTCGTAATAACCTTCTTCTATGCTTTCAAGGATTTCGCCATACTTATTCTGACTCTCCCACAGGGCGAGTTCCGCCCGCTTGTGTTCGGTGATATCCATAAAACTACCGAGCACGGCCCGTTCCCCGTTGAATTGAATGGGCACAACCATTTCCAGAAGCCACAGAATATCACCATTTTTTTTGATGACCCTGTATTCATAGCTATCTTTCCGTTTAGCCTGTAAGCTCTTGGTCGCTTTCTCTTTAACCACGTTTCTGTCTTCGGGATGAACATGAACAAGAGAATTCTGCCCCAGAAGAACGGCTTTTGAGTATCCGCTAAGCTTTTGAAGTAAAGGACTCACAAAGACAAATCTGCCCTTCTGGATGATATGTATGCCGATTCCAATTTTGGAGATCATCTCTTCATTAAGATGAGCAATATCATTTTTTGGGGAGGGGCCTTGAAGGTCTGATTTGGATTTTATCCCGGCTTTCCCTTTTGCTTTCGGTTTAACTGCCATATGTTCGCCTCCTGCGCATATGCTGCTGAAACCCTGTTTACAAATGTAAATAGCTGTCTATTAACGATAATGTATCATAAATAAAGTGACGCATCCATCGAAAATGAATGATTAAAAGATATTTGGAAAATGGTGTTTGTAATGCGGATAAAATCATGTTGCAAACAACGACGGGCTGGGCTATTAAAACAAAATGCGTATCCCATACTTGATAATATCCCTGTTGATGACAGTAATGCTTGCGGCCTGCAGCCAGACACCCCCACAGGACAACTCGTTGAAATCCGCGGACAAGCCCCCTGCCTATGGCGACATTCTGGTGCGCGGCGATATCGGTGATGCCAGCAACCTGATTCCGGTTCTTGCGTCCGATTCCCCGTCCCATTCCGTTGCGGGTATGGTGTATAACGGTCTTGTCAAATACGACAAGGACATGAATATTGTGGGCGATCTTGCCGAATCCTGGGACATTTCCAAAAACGGCCTGGTCATTACATTTAAGCTGCGCAAAGGCGTGTGCTGGCATGACGGAAAGCCCTTCACCGCTGCCGATGTTCTCTATACCTATCAGGTCATTATTGATCCCAAGACACCGACGGCGTATGCCGGTGATTTTCTGAAAGTCAAGAAGGCGGAAGCGCTGGATGATTATACCTTCCGCGTGACCTACGACAAGCCCTTTGCGCCTGCATTGATCAGCTGGTCTTCATCTGTTCTGCCGCGTCATCTGCTTGCGGGCAAAGACATTACTAAAAGTCCGCTCTCGCGTCATCCCGTCGGAACGGGGCCGTATAAGTTCAAAGAATGGGTTGCCGGCCAGAAGATTGTTCTGGTATCCAATGAGGATTATTTTGAAGGGCGTCCTTACATTGACGGCCGGATCACCCGCATTATCCCCGATACCGCAACGATGTTTCTGGAACTGCGCGCCCGGAATATCGGCATGATGGGCCTGACTCCTCTTCAATACACACGACAGACCGATAATAATCTGTTCAAAGAGAACTTCAGCAAGTATCGCTATCTGGCCTTTGCTTACACTTACCTGGGGTACAATCTGAAGAATCCCCTCTTTATGGATAAGCGGGTCAGGCAGGCTATCTCTTATGCTGTTAATAAGGATGAAATTGTCAGCGGGGTTTTGCTGGGACTGGGAAAGCCCGCCACGGGGCCATACAAGCACGGTACCTGGGCATTCAACGACAAAGTGAAGGTCTACAATTATGATCCGGCCAAAGCGCGCGATCTGATGAAACAGGCCGGCTGGACAGATGCAAACAATGACGGCATCCTGGAAAAAGACGGTAGACCGTTTGAGTTTGAAATTCTGACCAACCAGGGCAATGAAACCAGGCAGAAATGCGCCGAGATTATTCAGCGCCAGCTCAAGGAAATCGGCGTTTCGGCAAAAATCCGCATTGTGGAATGGTCGGCGTTTGTGACGGATTTCATCAACAAGCGACGATTTGACGCTGTGATTTTAGGCTGGACGATACCGCTTGATCCCGATGCCTATGACGTATGGCATTCGAGTAAAACCGCTCCCGAAGAGCTGAACTTTATTTCGTATAACAATCCTGAGGCAGACGAGATGCTGGAGAAGGGGCGCAGCACCTTCAACCAGGCCGAGCGAAAAAAATATTACGACCGCTTCCAGGAAATTCTGGCGGAAGATCAGCCATATACATTTTTATATGTTCCCGATGAACTGATTATTATCTCCAGTCGTTTCCGCGGAGTTGAACCCGCCCCCATCGGCATTGGCCACAATTATATCAAGTGGTATGTCCCCAAAGATGAACAGA
>JAGFXG010000273.1 GCA_017860985.1 Deltaproteobacteria bacterium | reverse complement strand
CTCGTCAGCTCCAGATTCTTCGCGCTCAGCTCAGATTGCACTTTCTTCAGCTGCGTGACATCAAAAATCGTTGACCGGCTCTGGATAAAACGGCCTTCATGGTCCTTAATGGCTGTTGCGTTCAGCAGGACGGAGAAAACCGATCCGTCTTTACGAATGACATCAAATTCCACATCACTGGCCCAGCCCGTCTCCTGGAAGACAGGGAAAATTTTATAAAACTTCTCACGGCTTTCGGGCGTGAGCAGGTCCGGCCACTAAACCCGGTCCATAATTTCCTCTCGCCTGTACCCCAGCCATTTGAGCTCGGTGTCATTGATGCGGACAAATGCTCCATCAGGACCTATTGAATGATAGCCGCAAGGAGCGTTATTGTATAGATCACTGATTTCCTCCGCATAGCTTTGAAGCTTCATTTCCACCTGCTTGCGGTCTGTCACGTCAATAAACGCAAGCTGCATCCCAGAGGGAAGGCCGTTTTTATAAAGAATTGTTGTTTTCAGATTGATCCAGATGCGGGAACCGTCCTTGCAGGTAACGGGAACCTCCGTGGTACGGGGCGCTTCTCCGTGCAGGCGTGCGACCAGCCTTTCCAGCAGGATCTTCTTTGTCTCCTCGTCAAAGAAACCTGTCGTCAGGCCGTCCCGCAGCAGCAACTCCTCCCGTGTCCAGCCGGTTGCTTCCTCGATCTTGCGGTTAACGAATAGAACCCGGCCCGATAAATCGGCAACACAAATGCCGATCGGGGCATTTTCCATGAAATCGTCAAATTTCTCTTTACTTTCGGACAGAGCCTGTTCCGTCTGCATCCGCTTTTCAATTTCGCCATTCAGCTCGACGGTTTGTTCCAGCAGACGCCGTTCCAGATCCTCAACCAGCTGCCTGTTTTGGGCTGATATAGTGACATCCCAAGCCTCTTCCCGGAGTTTGCCGCACACATCCTCTGTCGTTTCCGCCTGTATGTATTGCGGCTCGTAGCCACTGTTTTTCAAGGCACCGATGATCCGTTGAACATCATCTTCTAGATCGCCAATCATCAATACACGCAAAGGCTTTCCCATATCGCGTTCCTTCCAATAAACTGAAACGGCAATTTTACATGGACAGCAGTGAAAATAGGATCATTATAGCTATAGTTTCTTGGGTTTTCTGTTTCTCGACCTCGGTCTTTCATTTTGGGGTTTGGACTTGGGTTTTGGCCGGACCGGGCTTGCCTCGTCGAGGACATCAGCCGTGGGTTGAACAGGCGGCGCGTGCAGGGACTGCTGATAGTAATCTTCCAGCAGCATGGTGACGATCGCCAGTTCATCCTCCGCCTGCGCCAGACTGCGGGCCAGCGGCAGAAACCGCTGCATGCGTTCAATCTGAATATTATCGCGGCTTCGCAGACGCGCCTCTAAAAGTGCGGTGATGCGTTCGGCAACCACTTTTTCAAGTTCATCATCACCGGGCAGTTGACGTTCTTCCATATGAATGTTGTAAAAACGCGCAATGCTCTGCATCTTGAACTTTTCCATTTCTGCAACCACGGAAATGACCACGCCGCTTGACCCCATTCTTCCAGTGCGTCCGGCACGGTGAATGTAAGCTTCGGGGTCCTCCGGCGGTTCATATTGAAACACGTGCGAAAGATCGGGGATGTCGATACCGCGTGCCGCCACGTCAGTGGCAACCAGAAAGCGGAGCGCGCCCCGCCGCACCCTTGCCATCACCTTCTCCCTGGCATTCTGGGCCAGGTCCGAACTGAGCTCGTCGGCATCATAACCGAAACGCTTCAGCACAACGGAAAGGTAATGAACAGTGTCTTTGGTGTTACAGAAAATAATGGCCGAGGCGGGGTTTTCAATTTCGATGATCCTGACCAGCGAGCGTTCTTTGCGCATACCGGGAACAACATAATAAATATGCTCGCTTTCAGCGATATGCACCTCGTTGCCGCTTAAACTCAACAACTGGGGTTCGTGTAAAAACTGACCGGCCAGACGAATGACCTGCGGCGGAAACGTGGCGGAAAACATACTGCTCGCAATTTTGCCCGTCGGAATATATTTTCGGATTTTGACCATATCGGGATAAAATCCCATCGACAGCATCCGGTCCGCCTCATCAAAAATCAACATTTTCAGATGATCCAGTGAAAGTGTGTTTTTTAGCAGATGATCAAGAATGCGTCCCGGTGTGCCAACCACCAGTTGAGCCCCGCCCCGGAAAGCTTCCAGCTGGGCGTTGTACCCGACACCACCGTAAACAACAGCTGTTCGCAGCTGTGTCCCCGCAGTCAATGTCTCCGCTTCCCGAAACACCTGCAGGGCAAGTTCACGGGTGGGAACCAAAACCATCGCCTGGGCGACATTTTTTTGCAGATCGATTTTCTGCATGATCGGCAGCAGATAAGCACCTGTTTTGCCGCTGCCGGTTCTCGACTGAATCATCACGTCACGACCCGCAAGCAGATATGGAATGGATTTGGCCTGCACGGGAACAAGACTCGTCCAGCCGGCCCGTTCACAGGCCGTTCTCAATTCAGGAGTTAATTCTTCAAGAGATATTTCACGGGGATCATCCGGCAAAGAATCATTGATCCCTTCCGGGGGTTTCGGATGGCTCATAAAGACATAAACCTTTCATCAATAAAATATTTATTAATATCATTTAGTTTAGTGCGCTGCAGGAATCAAGGAAAAACTTTGGGATTGTTTTATTTTTTATGCTTTTTCCGTTAAGAAAATATCTGTATTTTCATCTTGACAAAGCCCCGGCAAACGCTTATTCTGTATCTGGTAATACCACCAGCCACATGAGCAAAAAGGAGAAGAAATGCTCGAACAACTTATAGAACCCCTCCGGACCGACAGCCTCAAAGATGTATTTGTTCTCCGGTTTGAAGAGCTGATTCTTTCCGGAAAAATAAAAATTGGGCAGAAGCTTCCATCGGAACGGGAACTGGCCCTGCAGCTGGGCGTAAGCCGCCCGGTTGTGCATGAAGGCCTTGTTGAACTTGCATCGCGCGGATTGGTTTCGCTCAAGCCGCGCATTGGCGCCACTGTGAATGATTATCGGAAGGAAGGATCCATCTCCCTGCTAGCATCGCTGATCCAGTATCAGAAAGGCAAGCTGGAGCCCGAACTTCTGGAAAGTCTGCTGCAGTTGAGAATGCTTCTGGAGCCGGCCTATGCCAGGCTTGCGGCCCAAAACCGGACAGAAGAACAGGCCCGCGAACTTTACGAAATTATCAAAAAAGAAGAATCCGCCGGGAGCCG
>JAGFXG010000031.1 GCA_017860985.1 Deltaproteobacteria bacterium | reverse complement strand
AGCTTGTCGCGGCCATACTGCGCCAGCGTTCCCAGGGCGGCACCTAAAAAACAGCCTGACGAGTCGCCTTTACCGGAAAAGAAATCCGCTTTTTCCTGACCTGCCACTGCCGCGGCATTTTGCAGAAGTTTTTCGATCTGAACACCGATCAACGCCGCGGGGATCATGCCCGCCAGGGAAAGCGCCGAATAACGGCCGCCGATATTGGGATTGTTGGAAAAAACGCATGGAAGCTGAAGCTGCCAGGCCTGCTCAAGCATCGGACTTCCCTCATCGGTGATAAACATGAAATGTTCGTTGGCGGACACTCCCGGCGTTTCTGCAGCCAGGTTATAGAAATAATGAAAAAGAGAGACGATTTCCAGGGTCGATCCCGATTTCGAAGAAACAATAAACAGCGTTTTTGCCAGGTTGAGTTTTTCGGCCACGCCATGAATGGTTTGCGGATCGGTTGTGTCCAGAATCTGCAGCCTGGGAAAACCCGGCGCATTTCCAAATATATTATTGAATACCTCCGCCGACAGGCTCGAACCGCCCATACCCAGCAGGACGATATCTTCAACACTTCCATTGGTAAACGGCTTAAGGGAAGCACGTATGTTTTTTACATTTGCGGATGTTTCCAGCGGGGCATACAGCCAGCCCAGCCGGTTGGAAATCTCCTGCGGCGATGGTTTCCAGACATGGAAATCGTTTGCCCAGATTCGCGCGGCAATATTACTGCGCCTCATTTTATCCAATGCGTTGTTTACAGCGCTTTGGTAGGAACCCAGTAAAAAAGAAACGCCCGCCGTCTCCATGACGCTCTCCTTCTTTAACGAACAGGCAGCATTTCTCTTGCTGCCGTGACGATATTGGCGGACGTAAAGCCGAACTTCTCATAAAGCACCGGCCCCGGAGCGGACGCTCCGAAGGTATCCATTCCGACGATTTTACCTGCAAGTCCTGTATAATGCTCCCAGCCCAGCCTGATGCCGGCTTCCACGGCAAGCCTGGCAGCCACGTTCGGGGGCATGACAGAATCGCGGTATTCCTGGGGCTGACGGTCGAATATTTCCCAGCTGGAAAGCGATACCACGCGAACCCTGACGCCGTCTTCGGCAAGTGTGCGGGCTGCCGAAAGCGTTATGGCAACTTCCGAGCCTGTAGCCAGCAGAATCAACTCAGGGTTCGATGACGACTCCCATAAAATGTACCCACCCTTGCGCACACCGGATGACGGAGCACAGACAGAGCGATCCAAAACCGGCAAGTTCTGCCGGCTGAAAACCAGTGTGGTCGGGCCTTTCGTATTGGTAAGCGCAAGGCGCCAGGCTTCGAGGGTTTCATTGGCATCCGCAGGACGCAAAACGGTCATGTTCGGAATTTGACGCAGATTCATGATCTGCTCAACAGGCTGGTGCGTCGGTCCGTCCTCACCCACACCGATGCTGTCGTGTGTGAAAACAAAAATGACGCGCAGCCCCATCAGAGCGGCCAGGCGCATGGGAGGACGCATATAGTCGGCAAAGGTTAAAAAAGTTGCCGTGTAGGGAATCATTCCGCCGTGCAGCGCCATTCCGACGGCAAGGGCTCCCATTGCATGTTCACGCACACCAAAGTGGATGTTTCGTCCGGAATAGTCCCAGGCCCCGCCCACCATACCGTGAAGACCCTCGCGGGGTTGAGCCGGATTCTGAAAATCGCCCAGACCCTTGAGCCAGGTGAATGTAGATGGGTTCAGATCAGCCGATCCACCGGCCAGTTCAGGAACATTTGCCGCAATGGACTGCATGACAATCTCCGCGGCTTTACGGGTGGCGACATCTTTGGATCCTGCAGGAAATTCGGCAAGCGAAACGTCCCAGTTCAACGGCAGTTCGCCGGACAGGGTTCTTTCGAGTTCACCGGCCAGAGCCGCGTCTTTTTGCCGGTAGGCCGCAATTAAGTCAAGCCAGGCTTTTTCACTCTTTTTGCCGCGGGAAACAGACTTGCGGAAATATTTGTAAACATCATCGGAAACGTAGAAAGGCTCTGCGGTCGGCCAGGCACAAGTGTCTTTCGCACCTTGCAGTTCCTTTTCGCCAAGCGGTGAACCGTGGGCATCACAGCGGCCCTGTTTTCCGGGCGCGCCATAACCAATGGTGGTCTGCACACAGATGAGTGAAGGTTTGCCGGTTTCTTTTTTGGCCTTTTTAATGGCCCGGTCGATGGCGGCCACATTATTACCGTCTTGAACGTTCTGTACCTGCCAGCCGTAAGACTTGAAGCGCATTTCGATATTTTCGGTAAAGCACAATCCCGTGGAACCGGCCAGGGACACTTTGTTGTCATCATAAAGGACAATAAGTTTTCCCAGGCGAAGATGGCCGGCCAGCGCGCAGGCTTCCGCAGCCACGCCTTCCATCATGTCACCGTCACCGGCCATGACATAGGTGTAATGATCAACAACGGTCAGTCCATCACGGTTGAACCGCGCCGCGAGATGCGCTTCGGCAATTGCCATGCCTACAGCGTTGGCCAATCCCTGTCCCAGGGGGCCGGTCGTCACTTCCACACCCGCCGTATGCCTGTATTCAGGATGCCCGGGTGTGCGACTGCCCCACTGGCGGAAATTTCTGATATCGTCAAGCGAAAGATCATACCCCGTCAAATGCAGAAGAGCATACAAAAGCATAGAGGCATGCCCTGACGACAGGACAAACCGGTCACGATCCGGCCATTGGGGATGTTTAGGATTATGTTTCAGATGTTTTGTCCATAACGTAAAAGCCGCGGCAGCCGCTCCCATCGGCATTCCCGGATGTCCGGACTTTGCCTTTTCAATAGCATCCGCAGCCAGAAAACGTATTGTGTCTACACACTTTGTTTGTAACTCGTTTTTGTCGGACATAAAGTCTCCTTAAGAAATTTTAACGTTTCTCATTAAAACAAAGATCCAATTATTGCACGAAAAAAATTATCGGGAACGCGGCAGCAATGCATCATCGAGCCAGGCCAGGTATTCTGTGCTGCCCCTGACAATCGGCAAAGCAATGATTTCAGGCGTTTCGTAGGGATGCAGTTTTTTGATGGCGGTTTCCACATTCGGAAAAAGGACTTCGCGTGTTTTGATAAGGCAGAGAAACTCCTGAGAGAGTTCCACCTTGCCCTTCCAGCGATAGATGCTTTCAATCGAACCGGAGACCTGCACACACGCCGCCAGTTTCTCTTCAACCAAATGCCGCGCGATGGCCATCGCCTGCTCCTTTGTTTCTGTCGTCATCATCACCTGAATAAATGACATCCTTTCACCTTCCTCCTTGCTCCTTTATCCTTTCTTTATCATCTCATACATCATGATCGCCGCAGCCTGGGGAAGGCTGAGTGAATCGGCTACACCGTCGCCGGGAATTCGCCAGCGTTCATCCGTCAACGCCAATAAATCCTCCGGCAACCCATGACTTTCACTACCGACAAGCAGGGCTGCCTCTTTTGATGGCAGATGCGGTGCAACACCTTTTTTCACGTCACTGCCAATCAAAATGAAATTCCGTTTGATTTCAGGAAGCACCGTTTGTAAATCAACATCCGTCAAAATGGCCAAATGAAAGATGCTGCCCATCGACGCGCGGATCACCTTGGGATGTGTGACATCCACCGAGTCCGCACTCAACATCATTTTTGTAAAACCAAACCATCGCGCGCTGCGCATCAGCGCGCCCAGATTCCGGGGATTGGAAATTTCATGACCGATCAGCAGGTGACCTTCGGCAGACTGAAGCCATGATGAGAGGGAGGGTTTCTTTTTGTTTCTTACAATGGCAATAATACCCTCCGGCTCTTTGTCCTGGCTCAGTTTTTTCCATTCCCGGCTCTTCAGTTGATAGACAGGGACCTCCTCACTCACGCGTGCAATCAGTTTTTCCCAGTGGAATATTTTGTCCTGCAACACCAGAACCGCTTCTATCTGCCAATCGCTTTTCAATAGCTCTTCGATGACTTTGGCCCCCTCGGCTATAAACAGGCCTTCATCCCTGCGAAATTTGACATCTGCAAGTTTCGACCATTTTTTCAGCTGGTTTTGCGATATGTTTGGAATGTCACTTTGCATCCTGGCACTACTCCTTCATCGTCACCGGAGGAACTTCGCCTTCCTCATTTTTCGGGTCGGGCCAGATCACCGACGACACAATCGACACAGCCAGAATCAAGATGATGACAAGGAGCGAGGCCGCTACCGGCACGTGGAAAAAATCCTCGATAAGCATCTTGACTCCGACAAAGGTCAGAATGGCCGCCAGGCCGTAATGGAGAAGATGAAACAATTTCATCAAACCGGAAATCGCGAAAAAAAGCGAGCGCAGCCCTAAAATGGCAAAGACGTTGGACGTGTAAACGATAAAGGGATCCTTGGAAATGGCCAGCACCGCGGGAATCGAATCAATCGCAAAAAGAATATCCGTGGTTTCCAAGGCAAGAAGAACGGCCAGCATCGGGGTGGCATAACGGATGCCGCGTTTGATGATAAAAAATTTGGCGCCGGAAAATTTATTGGTGACCGGTATGATGTAACGCAAAAGTTTTATTGCGATATTTTTGTCCGGATGGACTTCCGTCTGCTTGTTCAGCGCCATCTTGATGCCGGTGAAAATCAGGAAAGCCCCGAAAATATACATGACCCAGTTGAACGTGTTGATCAGCGCGACACCCGCGAAGATAAAAACACCCCGCGTCACCAGCGCCATTAAAATCCCCCAGAACAGAGCTTTGTGCTCGAAGGCACGGGGAACGTTGAAAAAGCGGAAAATCAGCATGAAAACAAAAAGATTGTCGATGCTCAGCGAGTATTCAATAAGATAGCTGGCAACAAATTCCATCGCCTTGGCATGCCCGTAGAAAAAGTAAATCCCCGCACAGAACAGGAGCGCAAGCGTCACCCAGAAAAGGGTCCACAGCATGGCCTCCTTCATTTTTATGACGTGGGACTTTCGGTTGAAGACGCCAAGATCAAGGGCCAGCATGGCCAGAATAAAGACAGCAAAAAATATCCACCACCAAACCATTGTTTTCTTTTCCCTGAATAAACCACCCTGCAGCAATCATTTCGAGGTATGAAGTGAACGTAATAAGATTGCGGCAAGCTGCGTAGAATTAACACTCGTCCCGCATGAGCGGGATTACAATGAACGGCCGAGCGCCTGGGCCGCGTTATGAATGATATCCCAGGCCGGGCTGAAAGGCGGGGCATAAGCCAGATCAAGATAACCGATCTGATCGAGATTCATTTCCGCCCAGAGCGCGACAGACAGCGCGTTGATCCTCCCCACCGCTCCTGCGACACCCACCGCCTGCGCGCCCAGCAGTCTACCGGATGATTTGTCGGCAGTCAGCATCAGACCGATTTTTCTCATGCCCAGCGCAGGCGCCATGGCGCTTCCCCAGGTGATGTTGCTGACCGGTGAAAACCCCGCGGCTGCCGCATCTTTTTCGGAAAGGCCCGTGGCCGCACATTCCAGATTGAACAACCTGAAAGACTGGGCACCTACAATACCATCAAACGTCAGGGGTTTGCCGCCGATGTTGCGTCCGGCGACACGGCCCTGTTTGTTGGCAATGTCACCAAGGGGGACGTTCACCCAGCGGCGGCTGACTTTATGAAACGATTCACAGCAATCGCCCACGGCATAAACATTTTCCAGAGAAGCCTGCTGGGCAAAGTTCACTGCTATTGCACCGGATAGACCGGTTTTCAAGCCGACGGACTGTGCCAGCCTTGAGTCCGGCCGTACGCCGATGGCCAGCAAAACCAGATCTCCTTCATATTCACCTTTGTCTGTCACAACGCGAAGCGGCGCGGTCACTCCTTCTTCTATCGCCTGCGCTGCTTCATTGCCCACAAAGTCCACACCGTGAGCCTGAAGCTCCTCCAGCATCATTGAAGAAAGAGCCTTGTCCCAGCGATTGGCCGGCAGGGGATCTTTATGAATCATCGTTGTTTTTATGCTTGCTGCGTGAAGCGCTTCGCTCATTTCCAGTCCGATAAAACCTCCGCCAATAATAACAATGCGTTTTGCTTTTTTTTCCTGAAGCCAGGTTTTGATATGGATCGCATCTTCCAGATTGCGCAGCGAAAAAACACCGGGCAGGTGCACGCCGGGCATATCCGGCACTATGGCCGACGTGCCGGTGGCCATAACGAGAACGTCATAGGGGAAACGGCGGCCATCTTTTACTTCAACAGCTGCATCTTTGGGATTGATACTGACCACTTCCGAATGGAGCTGGACATCAATACCGCCTTCGCGGAATTTTTCCGGCGTCCTGGCAATCAGTTTATTGGCGTCCTTGATCACGTCGCCGATGTAATAAGGGGTCGGACAGGAAGCATAGGAGACAAATTGGCCCGTCTGCAAAATGGTAACGTCCAGAGAAGGATCATTCCGCTTCGCTTCTGCGGCTGTGGAGCCTCCGCCCGCGCCGCCCCCGATAATGACCAAGCGCCTGCCCATATTGACCTCCTGTTTATTTCCGTGCGGTTGATACCTGCCGACGCCACATAATAATGGCAATACCTGCCAGCATCATTAATATGCAAAGGACCTGGCCCATTGTGTTGAATCCCAGAACAAATCCAAGGTGCGCGTCCGGTTCTCGATAAAACTCGATAAAGAAACGAACCAGACCGTAACCGAAGATATAAAGACCAACGGTAAAACCGTCGAAAGGATTTTTTTTGCGGATCGGCCAAAGGACACAAAACAAAAACAGGCCTTCAAACAAAGCCTCGTAAAGCTGTGAGGGATGGCGCAGGCTCCTCGTTGGATCCAGGGGAAAATACATTCCCCAAGGCACCGTGGTAAGACGGCCCCAGAGTTCGCCGTTGATGAAGTTGCCCAGCCTGCCGAACATATACCCCAGGGGCACCGCTGCGCACAGCCAGTCGCCAAATTGCCAGAGTATGATCTTGTGTTTATGACAAACATAAACGGTGACCAGAGCAACCCCGATAAAACCGCCATGATAGGACATTCCACTCAACCCCACAAAGCGAAAGCCATCGGAGAAATCAAACGGCAGGATTATCTCCAGCGGATGAACACTGAAATAGCTGAAATTGTAAAAAAGGGCATAGCCCAGCCTTGCGCCGACTATCAGTCCGACCATTGCCCAGACCATATAATCCTGCAGAAACTCCGTTGTAATGCTGATCTCCTTGCGCTTAATCCGATAGGAAAAAAGGAAATAAACAACAGCGAAGGCGACCAGATACATCAGGCTGTAGTAGCGAAGCTGAAAAGAGCCGATGCTGAATAACGACGGGCTGATATGGGATGGCAGATGCTGCCAGGCACTCACAAAAGATTCCATGGTTTAGTATGTTCGGCCTTTCACTTCATCAATATACAATTCGGCACTGTGCACTGCATTCGCCCCGTCACCGGCGGCGGTGACAACCTGCCGAAAAAGCTTGGCACGGCAGTCTCCGGCGGCAAATAAACCCGCCGCATTTGTCCGCATGTTTTCATCGGTGATGATGAAACCCGTTTTGTCCATCTCCACCAGGCCTTTGAATATTTCCGTGTATGGCAGCCGGCCGACAAAAATGAAAATTCCGTCGGCGGATATTTCCGAAAGGCCGCCGGTCTGAACATTTTTTACTTTGACACCGGTTACAAAATCAGCTCCGGTGATTTCGGAAACCGTTGAATTCCAGACAAACTCAATCTTCTTTTCGGCAAAGGCTCTTTCCTGCAGCATTCCCGCCGCACGCAGTCTGTCCCGTCGATGAACCACGATTACCTTTTTGGCAAAATGAGTCAGGAAAAGTGCTTCCTGAATGGCCGTGTCGCCGCCGCCCACCACGATCACATCGCGATTCCGATAGAAGGGGCCGTCACAGGTAGCACAATAAGACACACCCCTTCCTACAAACTCCGATTCTCCCGGAACGTCAAGATTCCGCCACATCGCTCCTGTTGCGGCGATAATGCTAAGCGTTTTAAAAACTTTGCCTCCGGTCGTTACTTCCCAGACAACCTGTGCGGAAGAGCTTTTTTTGATGCCGTTTACATCTTTGGGAAGGATTTCCAGGCCGAACTTCAGCGCCTGTTTCTTGAAAAGCTGCATCAGCTCAAATCCGCCAATGCCTTCGGGAATTCCCGGATAATTTTCAATTATGTCTGTAATCGTGATCTGGCTTACCGTACCTTCGCCTTCAATGAGCAGTGTTTTGAGCGCTGCCCGCGCGGCATAAATGCCGGCTGTGTAACCCGCCGGTCCTCCACCAATAATGACAACATCATAATCATATTCCGGCAAGATTCCCTGCTTCATAAAAAACTCCTGTTGTTTTGATGTTTTCTTTAATCAGGAAGACCCTGTTTTGTAAAGATGAAATTGATGAGATTTACATAAAACAAAAAGCGTCTCAAAACATGCAGACGCTTTTTGTTTTTAAGGTTTTTTTATTTGGTCAACGTTAATTCAACCTCATTCCTACCAGCCTGGAGGCGGTCCAATAGGTGGAGAAGGGGGACCGAAAGGAGGTGGTGGCGTCGGGGGACCGTAATGACGACGATGCCAGTAACGGCGAGGATACCGACGATAAGGAGGCGGAGGACCATCATAACCCCGATGCCAGTAACCGCGAGGATACCGACGACGATCCCAATGCCGACGAGGAGGTCGATCTCCACGATATCCAGGACCAGGGGGAGGTGCATCTCTTCGATATCCCGGCCCAGGAGGCGGGGGGGCCTGTGCAAGCAGAATGGAAGTGTCATCATTGAGATCCTGCGCAAAAAGCACTGCAAAACCTGAATCCTGATCACCTACTGACACAGCCGCAGATGCATTAACCTGAGCGGCTGCTGCTACAATCATGATCGTTAAGATTACTGTCAAAAAAGAACATCTCATCCAATAGTTCATTTTCACCTCCTACAATTTAAGTTACTTTGTTAAAATCGCAAACAATATAAAATCCAACATATTTCCTGATCTACATT
>JAGFXG010000272.1 GCA_017860985.1 Deltaproteobacteria bacterium | reverse complement strand
GAAACTAAAGCACCGGGGGTAATTATCAAAATGATGCTCAAGAAAATTTTTATCTCTTTAATGCTTGTTGGATTTGTTTGTAATCTTTCTTTTTCCGCAGATGAATTCACTCTTCTTCGTGAAGAACGAATCGGCACCCTTCGCATTGATCTCTCTGAACGAGAAGTCAAAAAGTCAATTCATTGTGCCTTGAAACGTGGCCCGGAGGAGTTGTGGGGCGCGGACGGGGCTTATCACCAGAAATGGGAGTATTCCGGCCGCGGAATTACGCTCGGCATGGTTTCGGAGAAAAAGGGGGCTTCCAAGTCAGTGGATTCAATTACACTGGTCAGTCCCAGCAATCTGAGCACCAAACGAGGAATCCGGATTGGGAGCACCGAGCAGGAGGTCATGGATGCATACAGACCCTACTGGAATGAAGAGGACAGCAAATCCTTCAAGATCTTCGTGGCAGGTTCTATCTACGGAGGGTTAATGTTCAACTTTAAAAATGGTAAGGTAAGCCGGATCTTCCTCGGAGCCGCCGCTGAATAACGGCAACAGTCATCAGACCATCGGCGTCTCAATAATATATTCAGTCGTTCGCCCTGAACATTGCGATCAGGTGAAATGCGGTTGCAGAGCGCTGCAATCAACCATATCTGAATGCTTGACATTTTTTTTAAATTGAGCAATC
The DNA here is from genome assembly GCA_017860985.1 of Deltaproteobacteria bacterium. Taxonomy (GTDB): domain Bacteria; phylum Desulfobacterota; class Syntrophia; order Syntrophales; family Smithellaceae; genus UBA8904. The sequence goes on along the minus strand of JAGFXG010000272.1, from coordinate 2,599 downwards.
CCGTGGGCGACCGAATCGAGGCGATCAGATGATGTAATCAGACAGATATTCATGGCATCAAGCTTCCGGATATCCCGGGACAGACAATCAAAAAAACCGGTAATCATGGCTTCCAGACTGCCGGCGGCAGTCAGTCTCGAACGCCCGTCGCCCGGCAGGTCAAATGAAAATTCCTGAAGCTTCATCGCGTCAACCGCTCCGGCAATTTCATAGGCTGCGTTGTACATTCGATCATAGGAAATATCGGAAAGGCAACCTAATCCGAAAAGAAAAAGAAAATCCGAACTGATACGCTCGGGATAGGGCATGATCACTTTCTCCTGAAACTCGCCGTTTATGTGACCCTGCCTGATTTCCCTTGAGATCATGCTGTTCAAGCGCCAATCTATGAAACCGCACACCCCTCGCGGCGGTTTTTCATCGCTGAAACAACCCAGAACCAGGCACTTATGCTTTTGCAGGTCGGGCGGATGGGTGGACAGGTTTATTTGCATGATCTTTATTGAGTTTCAAATTGAGGGCGTCAAGGATCCCGTTGATAAAAGAACCGGAGTTTTCCGATCCAAATGTTTTCCCCAGATCGACCGCTTCGTTGATACTGACTTTGGGCGGAATATCGTCGCAGTATAGAAATTCAAACGCGGCCATCCGCAATATACTGATATCGACCTTGGACATACGCCCCAGCGACCAGTTGTCCGAACAACCGGCAATCAGGCTGTCCAATTCTTCCCGATGATGCCAGGTGCCTTCAATCAGCGTGGCCGCAAATTCCTTGGCTGACCTGGGTGCAATAAAGTTCCCCCAGAAAAGCTCCATGGCCTTTTCCACGTCAAGATTGACAAAATTCAGACTGTAAAGAACCTGAATGGCAACTTCGCGCGCCTTTCTCCTGCCCTGCATCTAATCCCCAAATCCCTGAAGCGCCGGTTTCTTCCGGCACTTATTCATTAATATCCGCTCATGAATTCGAAGAGCAAGCAACCGGGAAATCTTTATCCATGAACACCCTAAAGACTTCTTACAATTTCTCTTCGCATTCGGAATGATAGACTGTTCACCGCAAAAAACAGGTATCAATCAGGCTACGCGTTCATCTTTTTGAACAGATCAACCATTTCGATCGCCGCCATCGCCGCGTCCGCCCCTTTATTGCCGGACTTTGTCCCGGCCCGTTCAATGGCCTGTTCAATCGTATCTGTCGTCAGGACGCCGAAGACCACCGGAATATCTGCGTCCAGTCCCACATTGGCAATTCCCTTGGACACCTCCGCGCTGACATATTCAAAATGCGGGGTCGCGCCGCGAATGACTGCTCCAAGGCAAATGACCGCGTCAAAGCGAGCGCTTTTGGCGAGTTTTTTTGCCGCGAGCGGCAGTTCAAACGCACCCGGCACTTTGTATATGAGAATATCTTTTTCATCTGCGCCGGCCCGAACCAGTGTATCCACCGCGCCTTCAATTAACCGACCGCTGATGAAATCGTTGAATCGGCTTGCGGCAATCGCAAACTTCATTCCTTTGGCAACGATTTTCCCTTCAATGATTTTCGGCATGATTTCAGCACCATCCTTCTTGTTTGAAATTTTTCATCCGGGCGCAATGCGCCTCCTGCTTCTTAAAGCTCCAGTATATGCCCCATTTTTCTTTTCTTGGTGGTCATGTAGCGGATATTGCTCTCATTGGGCGGTATCTCAATCGGCACACGCTTGCTCACTTCTATACCGTATCCTTCGAGTCCGACAATCTTCTTCGGATTATTGGTCATCAGTTTCATCCTGTGAACACCCAGATCGGCCAGTATCTGCGCGCCGATTCCATAATCCCGCAGGTCCGCCTTGAAACCCAGCGCAATGTTCGCCTCAACCGTATCGTGGCCTTCATCCTGAAGCGCGTAGGCCTTAATTTTATTAACCAGGCCAATCCCCCGCCCTTCCTGCCGCATATAAACGATGACGCCCTTGCCCTCCTCTTCGATCATCTCCATCGCCCGGTGCAGCTGATCACCGCAGTCGCAGCGGGCGGATGCAAAAATATCGCCGGTACAGCATTCCGAATGCACGCGTACAAGCACCTCATCACTCTTTTTGATCTCGCCTTTGACCAGCGCGATATGCTGCATGTCGTCAACGTCGTTTTCATACACGATGATTTTAAAATCGCCGCCATAGAGAGTCGGCATGGTCGCCTCGGCCACGCGCCGGATCATCGATTCATGCTGCATCCGGTAATCAATCAGATCGGCAATGGTAACGATTTTCAGATTGTGCTCACGGGCGAATATTTCCAGATCCGGCATCCTTGCCATCGTGCCGTCGTCCTTCATGATTTCGCAAATCACACCCGACGGGGTAAGTCCTGCCAGACGGCACAGATCCACCGAACCTTCCGTCTGGCCCGTTCGCACCAGAACACCTCCCTTGCGGGCCAGGATCGGGAACACATGGCCGGGACTGACAATATCATCCGGTTTTGCCGCGGGATTCACCGCAGTCAAAATTGTGGTGGAGCGGTCCGCCGCAGAAATGCCCGTGGTCACGCCGTGGCGCGCTTCGATGGAAACCGTAAACGCGGTGCCAAAACGAGCCTGGTTGTCTTT
>JAGFXG010000271.1 GCA_017860985.1 Deltaproteobacteria bacterium | reverse complement strand
GTTTCGCTTACATCCACGCCGCCCAGCATCCGGCCAATTTCTTCTATTTTCTGATGCTCGTCAATTTCTTCCACCATCGCGGACGTCCGGCCGGAAACCACCCGCTTGGTTACCCGCAGATGTCGGCTGCCGAAACTGGCAATCTGTGGCAGATGCGTAATGCAAATGACCTGATGATGGGCGGATATGTCCTGCAATTTCCGACCTACAATTTCCGCCGTGGCGCCGCCGATGCCGCTGTCCACTTCATCAAACACAACCGTGGCAACCGACCCGGTCTGCGACAAAACGTTTTTCAGGGCCAGTATGATTCGGGACAGCTCACCGCCGGAAGCGATTTTGTTCAAGGCCTTGGGTTCTTCTCCCGCATTTGCCGCAAGATAAAATTCTATTGCATCGCCGCCTTTCGGACCATAAGAAATTTCTTCCTCTGCACAGCGACTCAAAAAATGAACAAAAAATCCGGCGTGCGGCATGTTCAAATCATGAATTTCGGCGTCCACCGCGTCTTTTAACTGAGCAGCCGCCTGTGTTCTGAGTTTCGAGAGCATCATGGCTTTTTCACGTAAATCGCGGGCTGCCAAGTCTTTTTCCTGCCTCAGTCTCAAAAGTTCTTCTTCCACACCGGAAGCCTGCTGCAATTCTTCTTCCATTTCCCGCTTTCGAACCAGCATGGTGTCCAGCGTCCCGCCGTGCTTGCGCTTGAGCCGGTTGATCGCGTCGAGGCGGTCATCAATCGCTGCAAGGCGCTCGGGATCAAAAACCAGTTTCCCGCGATAATCACGCAATACAAGAGCCGCTTCCTGCAAAGCCGCATAACTGTTTTCCATATCGGAATGTGACAGTCTCAGGCCCGGATCAATTTTCTGAATGTCATCAATCCGGGCGAGCACTTCTTTGAGTTGAGCGTTAATGCAGCCGCTTTCCGCATAAAGCAGTGAGTATGCCCGATCGGACCAATCCGCAAGCTTCTGAACATTCGACAGCACTTTTTTCTCTTCGGCCAGCGCCACATCCTCGCCGGCGTTGGGATTGAGATTTTTGATTTCCGTAAGCTGAAACTCGATCAGATCGGTTTTTTCCTCCCGATGACGTTGCAGGTCTTCCAGCTTGTCGATCCGGCTGCAAATCTGCTGATGCCGTGAATAGATGTCTTCATAAGCCCTGCGCTCACCGAGACAGCCCCCGAATTCATCAAGAATATCGATGTGATTTTCTGCACACAAGATCACCTGATGTTCATGCTGTCCGCAGATGTTAATCAGGGATTCGCTGATCCGGGCCAGGTTTGCCAGCGTGGCCATCTGCCCGTTGATTTGCACTCTGTTTTTGCCGGTGCGCGAAATTACGCGACGGATCACAAGTTCTGCGCCTGCCGTAAATCCCATCGTGGTCAGCTTTTCCTGAAGCGGTTCATTATTCTGGATGTTAAAGAGCGCTTCGACCGTTGCGGTGTCCATCTTCGTCCGGATCATCTCCGCGGTTGCCCGGTCACCCAGAAGAAGGCTGACCGCTCCGATCAGAATGGACTTGCCTGCTCCGGTTTCACCGGATATGATGTTCAGACCTTCCGCAAATGAAACGTGAAGTTCGTCAATGATGGCAAAATTGGCAATGCTCAGTTCATGAAGCATTTTTTCTTTTCCCGGTACCTGTTGGTAAACTGCCCCAGCCCAGTTTGGAGCGTAATATCTCCCCGTAACCCCGGTGTGGTGAAAGAACCAGTCTTGTGTAATATTTTGATTTTCGTATGGTCATGACATCGCCGGAGCTGATCCGATAGGATTCCTGCCCGTCCAGCGTCACGGTTGCACCGCTCTCTTTTGACCACAACATAACCTGCAAAGTGGATGTTTCGGGGATAATAACAGGGCGGTTGGTCAGCGTGTGGGGACAGATTGGATTTATAATGATCAAATCCTTGCCCGGAAACACAATCGGGCCGCCGGCCGAAAGCGAATAGGCCGTGGATCCCGTAGGAGTGGAAATAATGAGTCCGTCAGATTTGTAGGTGGTCAGGTACCGGTCATTGATGGAGGTCTCCAGTTCCACAATGCGGGACAGATTGCCGCGGTTGATCACCACGTCATTTAACACAATGCCCGAACCGACAACACTTTTTCCCCGGCGGATTCTAACGTCCAGCATCATCCTTTTTTCCGTCAGATAATCGCCTTTTAAAATGAGTTCAAGCGCCGCATGCGTTTCGTTCAAATTGACTTCCGTGAGATATCCGAACGTCCCCATGTTGATGCCGACGATCGGGACGGAATGCTGTGCGATATAGCGGGCTGTGCGCAGCATCGTTCCGTCGCCTCCCAGAACGGCGATCAGATGCGACCTGGCGGCCAGATCCTGGAGTTTGAATCCTCCCGTGCCGCCGACCGCGGCTGCAAGGTTTGCCTCCAGGAAAACTTTTATGCCCCGGCCCTCAAGCCATTTTTTCAAGGCACCGGCAAATTCTGCGATATTTTCTTTTTCAATGTTGGCAACCATGCCGACTTTTTTAATTTTCATCCTGAAAAGCTCCCCAAAAAAGACGTGGTTTCGTAACATAAAAAGAAGATGCTGTCTATGGATAATTTTTCGGACATGAATGGAAACTCTTTGATTTATTAAGACATTCTTGAAACATAATTCCTTGACAGAGATGCGCCCGATGCGATACGGTGCGCGCCTGTGAGGTGAAAAAATGGGATTAATCAAGGGCAATTTCTCTTTTATGCAGTTTTCAGTGGAAGGACAGCTGCCGCAGGCCTTCACTGCTTTTATCAGCAACCGGATCAAAGGCAACTCGTATCGGGAAGCACACAATGCTACGGAAGAAAAACGGATGGGCTGGGTTTCCCTGACGGACATCCTTGATGCCGACTTTAAAGAAGCCAACTACGCACTGGGTGACTATCTGATCTTTTCACTCAGAATCGACCGCAAGCAGATTTCACCGAAACTGATGAAGATTCGGCTAATGGAAGAGCAGAGAAGATTTCTGGCGGAGCATGGACAAACACGAATCGGCAAAGCCATGAATGAAGGCATCAAAGACCGGGTCAAGCTGGAGCTCATGTCCAAAATCGATCCCGTCCCTTCTTTCTATGATGTTTTGTGGGCGGTGGGGCAAAACAAAGTATATTTTTCATCTCTGTCGGACAAAGTCGCTGATGACTTTGTGGATTTGTTTAAGAAGACCTTTTCCCTGAATCTCGTGCGGATCCTGCCGCAGCAGCATCCGGTAGCTCTTAAAAACAAAACGCAGGGTAATGTTGCCGCGGAGGA
>JAGFXG010000270.1 GCA_017860985.1 Deltaproteobacteria bacterium | reverse complement strand
AAAGACCGGATGCGCATTCCGCAAGGAAGCGCAAAAAGAAACGATTCCTTCCCTACCGGTAGTTGCCACTCTGAAATTGGCAACTACATGCGACTTGGTATCAGCCAAGTTTCTGCATGCATGACTATTAATCCAAACTGATTTTTTGAATACCTGCCGGGACAGGCAGTTCAAAAACGGCCATATTTGTTGCTTTGACGATTTTAAGATCAGCATATTTTACTAAAATTCGTGTCATATGGTCCGCCTGAATAATGGTTATCTTCCGGGGTAGACTGCCACCTGATACATAATCATCGTATCGTACCCTCCTGATCACTTGCCCGAGACGAAACCTTTCCTTCATGGGTTGGAAAATCGCAGGAAAGAATCATTACAATATCTTCAACATTGAATCCCCATGGTAAAAAACGAGCCAGATTTTCAGCTGAAGGTTTCCCTGAATAAAATTCTTCTCTCGACGGAATAAATATTTGCAGATGATCAGGCGTAGCCGACAGATATAAATCGGGTGTCCCGATCACCGGAAGAACCTCCAGGCGAAGATAGGAGGGTTTCTGCACAATCAATGCAACCCGAACCGGATAATGCCCCTGCTCTGTCTCCAGGTCAATTTCCGCCGTAGCCACAATCCTGTCTGTTTCCTGGATGGCCGGGGACAAGACGGTTAAAGATTTTTCATGTTGTACTGTGGAAAACACATGCGTCCCCGCAGCACATCCGCAGATGAGAACCGGCAGGATAACCAATAGGATGACAGGTATGCAGAAAAAATGCATCCGAAAAACACTTTCAGGTAAGATAATAATGATACGGGGAATCCTTTATTATTTTTTGTTGATCAGATTTTCCAGTTTCTCTTTCAGTTTAACGTTATCAGGATCAATCTTCGCTGCCTTCCGGTAATATTTCAGCGCTTCCTGCTCCCGTCCGATCTTCAGATAAACATCCCCCATATGTTCGTTAATATTGGGATCATCCGGCAAGAGTTCCAGAGCTTCCTTGAGATGCGTAAGCGCTCTGTCGTACTGATTTTTTTTAAAATGAACCCAGCCCAGGGAATCCAGAATATATCCGTTTTTCGGTTTGATCTTCAGGGCCTGGACAATCATTTGCTCTGCCTCGTCCAGGTGAATGCCACGGTCGGCATACGTGTAGCCGATAAAATTAAGAGCGTCGGCATGCTGCGGATCAATGTCCAGAACTTTTTGCATCGACTTGATGCTCTCCTCAAAACGATTCGTTTTTTCCTGAAGCGTGCCCAGAACATAATACATATCGGTATTGCGGGGAAAACGCCCTATACCTTCCTGGATTGTTTTTTCCGCTGCGGTCATATCTTTCTTCTCTTCATACAGCGATGACAAATAGAGATAAAGCGCTGCCTGATCGTTTTTCTTTTCGATGGCCCGGGTCATAACCGCAATGGCGTCTTCAATTCTGCCTTCTTTCTTGCAAATCATGGCTGCAAGAACTTGAGCATTCGCATACAATTCGAAATCAGGGGAGATTTTTTGATACTCCGCCAGTGCGGCAGGCAAATCACCCTTTTGCTCCAGCGAATTGGCCAGAAGATAGCGGATTTTTTCATCTCCGGGCGATGCTTGCAAAAGCGTCAAAAACTGGGCGCTTGCCGCATCAAACTGCTTCATTTCATAATATAACAGTCCCAGCATGGTTCGCACATCCCGGTTGGCGGGATCAGCCTGCAAAGCTTCTTTTAATTCTTTTTCTGCCAGTGACTGCTTCTTCGCTTTCACCAGCTGTTGCGCGATCTTCACACGAAAAATGATCCGGGCCGGGTTTATCTCCAGATAAGCCCGATAAACAGCAATGGCCGCATCATGCTTGTTCTCGCTTTCATAAAGCGCGGCAAGGCTCAACCAGGCTGCTTCAAACTCCGGTTTTTGCATGGTCATTTTTTTATAAAGCGCCTCCGCCTCTGCCGGACGATTCATCTGGGTGAGTGTTTTCGCATAATAATACATCCCGATAATATTGCCGGGATCCATTTTCAGGATTTGCTGATAAGCCTTTCGCGCCAAATCATACTTTTTCTCCTGAGTATAGATTGTTGCCAGGAATAAGTGGGCAACCAGATTCTTCGGGTCAATCTCAATAATGGTCTGATATTCACGAATCGCTTTGTCGTATTTGCGCAAGTTGAAATACAAGCCGCCCATGATCGACCGCAGTTCGATATTGCCGGGATTCTTAGCCAGCATGGCCTCACCCAGAGACAAGGCATTGTTAACATCGCGGTTTTCGGCATACAGCGAAACCAGTTCGGTATTCAGATAGAGCGAATCCGGATGAACTGCAAGCGCCTTTTTCATCTGGTCAATTGCTCCCGGCAGGTCATTATTCAGCCGCGACAAAACAGCCATTGAATAATGATAGGCAGCCTCTTTGGAGTAGACTTCGTCAACGGATGGATTGGATGACGGACGGACCTTTAGAGGAGAAGTGCAATCACCCTTAGTTGCGGAAAAAAGAAGTCCGCAGATAATCAAAATAATTATTTTTTTTTGCATAGGAAAACGGCTGCTTTCAATTCGTGTATAATTAGGATACGCCTTGCGAAGATGTCATCTTGATCAGTTTAGATACCGGGATGATGGATATGCCTTTTTCCCGAAATACTTTGGTGGCGTCTCTGATCGCCCGAATCGTTTCCGGATAGGGATGGCCAATCAGAATCAACGGCGCTCCGCCGCCTGGTGCATTGGCCGCCTCCATCAGAATCTGATAGATTTTCTGATAGTCCCGATCATTGTCGAGAAAGACCCTGCGTGACGCGACGGTCAATTGAACTTTTTCAGCAGCCTGCAGGGTTTTGGATGAACGGGTCGTTCGTGAATCGATAAAAAACAACCCTCTTTGCTTCAGCTGCCTGAAGACCGGCATCAGTTTCTCTTCGTCAGCCATGAATTTGGAGCCCATGTGATTGTTGACACCGGAAACATAGGGCACGCTGGCCATGTTTTTTTCCAGCTGTGAAACGATTTCCGCATCATTCATCTCCGTAAAAAGAGCGCCTGTGCCTGGCTTTTCCTTCGGATAGGAAAGTGGTTCCATCGGCAGATGCAGCAGGGTTTCACGTTTGACTCGATGCAGGGATTCCGCTGCTTCACGTGAATGTGGCAGAAGCGGTAAAATGGCAAAGGTAATGTCCGCGTCAATGTTCAAAAGATCCCGTACCGGTTTCATGTCATAGCCGATGTCATCAATAATTATGGCGACATGTTTGACGGATAACCGGGGCGGCACAATCTTGGCAACAACAATTTTTTCTTTCTTCGTGTTTTTCTCGACTGCCGATTCCGATACAGAAACGTCACTGGTTTTTTCCTTTTCCTTCACCTCTTTGACCCGTGTCAGTGTCTGCGATTTTTCTTTAGATGAGACCTTTTGTTGCGAGGATTGCTTCTTCCCCGCCGGTTGCAGACCCGTTTCTTCTCGATGAAATAAACTCACGTACACAATGGCAGCAATGGATGCGACAATCAATAACGTTAAAAGTTCGGTTCTCCTGAAGCAACATCATCAGTTGGCCAGAGTCTTTTTCATCATGTGCCAGCCTCTTAAAATATCAACAGCTGTTCTCACCTGATTGTCTTTGTCCAGATCATCCACTTCTTTTGAATTGTCAACTTTATGATCGTCTACTTCCCTGCCGTCTCCTCCGGCAGGCAGGATATGACCTTCAAGATCTTTTTCCCGCATCATTTCATCGGTTTGACTATCCGCCGTATCTTTCGACGGCTTCTTTAGTTTAACGATCAGATCCGGTTTGATCCCCTCAGCCTGGATGGATCTGCCCTTGGGTGTATAATACCGGGCGGTCGTCAATTTCAGCGCCGACCCGTCTTCCAGTCGGATTACGGTCTGTACCGATGCCTTGCCAAAGGTCTGGGTTCCTACAATCAGCGCACGTCCATTATCCTGAAGGGCTCCCGCCACAATTTCCGCTGCGCTCGCTGTTCCTTCATTCACCAGAACAACCATGGGAACAGTCACTTCCCTGGAGCCGTCATCCCTGGCCTGCATCTTTGTTTCCATGCTTTTCGTTCGTCCGCGCGTGGAAACGATAACACCCGATCTTAGGAACATATCAGACACTTCGATCGCCTGATTTAAAAGTCCTCCCGGATCGTTTCTCAAATCCAGCACCAGCCCCTGCATGGGATTTGATTTTGCTTTCACATCGTCAAGGGCCCTGCGAAGATCCGCAGCAGTTTTTTCATTGAAAGAAGAGATGCGGATATATCCGATATTGTTATCGAACGTTTTTGTCTTCACGCTTTTGACTTGAATTTCGGCCCGGGTCAGAACAATATTTTGCGGTTTGACCATACTCTCCCGCATGATCGTGATGGTCACTTTGGTGCCCTTTTTCCCGCGCAGCTTTTTTACGGCTTCCACAATGGAAATATCTTTTGTTGATTTGCCGTCAATCTTGATGATCTGATCCCCGGCTTTCACGCCGGCTTTATAAGCGGGTGTATCCTCAATGGGAGACACAACAGTCAACACATCTTTAACCAGGGTAATCTCTATGCCGAGGCCTCCAAAATGCCCCTGTGTCTCTTCTTCCAGTCCTTTGTATACTTCTGGAGTCATAAACGCGCTGTGCGGATCCAGGGTTTTGATCATACCATTGATCGCGCCCTGAATTAACGTGGAGGAATCAACCTGTTCCACATAATTCTTCTGCACCATGTCCAACACTTCGTTGAATGTTTTGATCTCCTTGTAGATATTTTTTTCCTTTGCAGAGACCTTACTGTCGTAAGAAGGCCAAAAAACAACAAAAAGGCCGAGGACTACGATTAAGGTTAGCAGCCATTTAGCGGATATGTTTTTCATGTCTTGCCTCACACGGAAAGAGGTATTTTGTTAAAAATGATATTAATAAAATTAAGTATATACCATTATATTGGTTCTTTTCCATATATTTCATAAACCAGGAAAGAAATATTAAGAAGACGACCTGCCGCCTGTGCGAGCCCGCATAAAAAATGCAGGCTTGTTCCCTATTCAATCAGCCAGGTCGTATGATCTGCTGAATCTTTTAAAATAATATTCTGAGATGCCAGTTCCTTGCGAATATTGTCAGATCTGTTCCAGTCTTTGTCTGCACGGGCATTTTGCCTCTCCAGTATCATCGACTCTATCCGGGGAACATCCAGACCACGTTTGCCGGCTTCAATATCACGATCAGCATGAAAGAAGACGTCCGGATCGTATTGAAAAATACCCAGCACATCGCCAAAATGAGAAAAAACAGCTGCTGCTGCATCCAAAATGGTCTTTTTGGTTCCCGCCGCCATCTTCTTTTCTACAGTGTTGATATTGTTGATTAACCTGGCAGCTTCGAAAACATAACCCAGGGCCTGTGCCGTATTGAAATCATCGTCAAGGGCTTCGTTAAATTTATCGTTCAGTTCA
>JAGFXG010000269.1 GCA_017860985.1 Deltaproteobacteria bacterium | reverse complement strand
CTCTATGTTTTAAACACAATCGGCATCCTGGCGATTGCCGCTGTCGGGCTTAACATTCTCGTCGGTTACACAGGGCAGATATCACTGGGGCACGGGGCGTTTTTTGGAGTCGGTGCCTATGCGGCGGCGATTCTGGCAACCCGTCTGGGGGTACCGTTTTATCTCTCCATCCCCGCAGCCGGTTTTGTTACGGCCCTCATTGGCATGATTTTCGGCATCCCCTCAGGCAGGCTGAAAGGATTGTATCTCACGATAGCAACCCTGGCCGGACAGATCATCATTGAATACGTATTGATTCAATGGGAAAGCCTGACCAAGGGCACCATGGGGATTACACTGCCCGCGCCGCAGATATTCGACTGGACAATTGCAGGCGACAAAACCTTTTTCTTTTTTATCTTTGCCTGCATGGTGATGATGACGTGGTTTGCCGTAAATATTATGCGAAGCAAATATGGCAGGGCGTTTATTGCCATCCGCGACAATGACCGTGCGGCCGAAGGAATGGGTATCCCCATTTTCAAATACAAACTGCTGTCGTTTGCAATCAGTTCATTTTACGCCGGCTTTGCCGGAGCCCTTTGGGCATACTACATGGTCAGCATCACGACTGAGCCTTTCAATCTGGGCCTTTCGGTGGAATTCATCGCCATGGTCATTATCGGGGGCATGGGTAATATTCCCGGTGCGATTTTCGGAGCAACCTTCATCACCATCCTGAATGAGATATTAAGATACACAACGGGGCTGCTGATGAATGTCGGGGTGGTCACCAGCATGGGCCTGAATATGGCGCCATTGAAAGAGTTCGTTTTCGGTCTGGCAATTGTCCTGTTTATTCTGCTGGAGCCAAAAGGCATTGCGGAGTTATGGAGAATCCTGCGTTCTTATTTCCGGCTCTGGCCGTTTTCATATTAGCATGAACGAAATCCCTTTGTTTGTTTACGCAAACGGATTTTTGATTTTGTATAACCCGTCTGATCGGGCAAGGATTGAAGATGAGTGAAATTTTACTGCAGTTAAATAATATTTCCGTTGTCTATTCCAATGTTATCCAGGTGCTCAAAGGCGTATCGCTGAATGTGGAACGGGGGCATATCGTGTCACTGCTGGGCAGCAACGGAGCGGGAAAGACCACGACACTCAAGGCAATTTCAGGGTTGCTGAAACCGGAAAACGGTGAAGTAACGGACGGAGACATTATTTACAATGGCGTGAATATTCAAAATCAGGCCCCGGAATTCATCACGCGTCAGGGCATTATTCAGGTGCTGGAAGGCCGCCAGCCCTTCAAGTACCTGACGATTGAGGAAAATCTTCGTGTCGGCACGGCCACTAGGCCAGGCAAGCCTTACAAAGAGGATCTGGAAATGGTCTATCATTATTTCCCGGCGCTGGTGAAGAGAAGAAAGTCGCTGGCGGGATATTGCAGTGGCGGGGAACTGCAGATGCTGGTGATCGGCCGCGCCCTGATGGCACATCCGCAATTACTGATGCTGGATGAACCTTCGCTGGGACTGGCCCCGCTGGTCGTTCAGGAAATTTTCCGCATTATTAAGAAAATAAACGAAGAACATGACACAACCATTGTGCTGGTGGAACAAAACGCCCATATGGCGCTGCAGGTTGCTCACTACGGCTATGTGATGGAGAATGGAAAAATTGTCATGGAAGGGACATCCAAAGAGTTATCCGACAATCCCGATGTCAAAGAATTCTATCTGGGAATGGCAGCTTCGGGAATCGCTAAATCTTATAAAGACGTTAAAGCCTATCGCCGGCGCAAACGCTGGCTGTGAAAGAGGGAACGATGAAAAAATATTTTGACGGCAGAGAAAAATCTTCATTAAAAGAACGGAAGGAAACACAGGACAAGGCGCTTATCGCTATGGTCAAATTGGGTTATCGAAAATCCGCCCGGATGAAAAAAATCCTCGATACCTGTACAATCAACCCCTCCCGCATCAGAACACGGGAAGACCTGGAAGTTTTGCCTGTTACGACTCGCGAAATGCTTGTGGAAATGGAGATGCGGAACATTCCTTACGCAGGACTGGAGAATTCATCAGCGGCCATTGACCGTATTTTTACCTCGCCGGGACCTGTGTATGAACCGCACCTTTCCGAGACGGATTACCTGTGGGCACGGGCATTTTGCGCTGCCGGCATCGGGCCTCACGACATTGCCCTGAACGCCTTTTCATATCATCTGGTCGCTGCGGGACTCACGTTTCACAACGGCCTGCGCAGAGTCGGCGCGACGGTTGTTCCATCCGGAACATCATCTTCTCAGATTCAGGTGCAGTTAATCAAGGATTTGAAGGTGACAGCCTATGTCGGAACGCCCAGCTTTTTAATGTCCATTATCGAAAAATCCAAAGAAATGGGTTTTAATTTCAGGAAAGATTTCTGTGTCAAAAAAGCCTGCTTTGCCGCTGAACCGCTGCTGCCGTCGCTGAGGACGGTATTTGAAAAAGAATACGACATCGATACCTATCAAATGTATGGAGCAACCGAGGTTGGTGATGTGGCTTATGAATGCCCGCAGAAATCCGGGTGGCACATCTGTGAAGAAACGATTGTGGAAATCGTCGATCCCGCGACCGGTAAAAATGTATTGCCGGGTGAATTAGGCGAAGTGGTGGTTACACGTCTGAACAGCATTTTCTTTTTGCTTCGTTTCGGTACAGGTGATTTATCAAGACTGATTACCGAAAAGTGTTCATGCGGAAGAACGTCCTACCGTCTGGCGGGCATTGCAGGCAGGGTAGGTGATGCGGTAAAAGTCCGGGGATTATTCATTGCGCCCAGTCAGATGAAGATGATTTCTGCGAAGCTCAACAACCTGCCGCTCCAGGCTGTGGTCAGCCGTAAGGGACACGAGGATGTTTTAACGCTGCGCTTGGAAAAAAGAACCCGGGAAATCGGGACGGATGGATGGGAAGAAAAATTCAGAAAACTCTTCCGGGAGATTTGCACGGTAAAGATCGATGCTGTCGAATATGTGGAATCCGGATCGATCACCCCCGACCAGAAAATCATTCTGGATTGCCGCCAGTGGTAGAGATCGTCACCATCTTTTTCCCAAGTTGATAAGCATCAACAATGGACAAAATCCACAAGGCGGCAACAAGAAGCAGCATCAGAAGAAGATAGGAAATATCGACCGCCTTCAGGGCATCAGCCGATACCCGGATGACGTCAGCCACCTGAACCGTTCCTTTTTTGAAGGGAGCCGCTTGAATAATGGCGGAACCGGCACGAACCACCGACCAGGCA
>JAGFXG010000268.1 GCA_017860985.1 Deltaproteobacteria bacterium | reverse complement strand
TCTCCAGATCACGGCACAGGGCGGCAACTTCCTGGGCCGACAAAACCGCATTGGCTTTAATCGCGGCGCGGCAGGCCAGCGACGCCAGTATCTTTTCCCTGCGCTCCGCAAACGACGCTTTTGTCTGTCCGTCACCCAGCTGATCGGCAAGGTCGGAAATGATTTCGCACGGCAACACGGACGGCAGAGAAGCCGGCAGCGCCTTTACCACGATGGCGTCGCGGCCGAATATTTCCAGATCCATCCCGATCTCGCCAAGCATGGGCAGCGCTTCTTCAAAAAGACTGATTTGCGCGGGAGTGAGGCTGACAACTTCCGGCATCAGAAGCGGCTGACTTACCGCTTTATCTGCCGTCGCCGCCTTCATGCGCTCCAGAATAATTCTTTCGTGCGCCGCATGCTGGTCCACCAGCATCAATCCATCCTCATTGCCAAATACCAGATACGTGCCGGCAAACTGTCCGAGATATTTTCGGTTGGCAAATATAATCCTTTCCCCCGGAGGATTTTCTTCAACCCGCAAAGGATCATCGATCGGGATTCCCGAGCGCGCAAAGAGATCGCCATCTATTGCCTGCCGCAGATTTTGACGGGAATAAACTTCCTGCGATCGCTCTGGGGAGGACGCATAATCCTTCGGTCTCCAGAATCCGGAAGCGGCGGATGTTTGTTCGCGCGGCGCCAGACGGTAGGTAAAAGCATCGGATGGTATCTGCGAAACGGCAAGGCTCTGTGCCACCGTCCGGGACACCAGATCATAGATTTCGCGGGAACTTTTGAAGCGCACTTCCAACTTGGCCGGATGCACGTTGATGTCAACGTCTTCACCGGGCATATCAAGAAACAAAACAGCAGCGGGGTAGCGGCGCGGTTCAATCACCTGCCGGTAAGCCGCAAGGATCGCATGCGTCATGCTGTTGTCGCGGATAAAACGCGAATTGACAAACAGGAAAATGTTTTTGGAATTGGATTTTGTAAAATCCGGAGTTGAAATAAATCCTGTGAGCCGCACATTTTCACGCTGTCCGTTGATCTCCCGGCAATGCAAGGGAAAGTCATTGCCCATGACCATGCCGATACGATCGGAAATATTCCCGGCAACAGGCGCCGTAAACACAACTCTCTCACCTGCGGCGGCTGTAAATCGCACTTCCGGATGAGCGAGCGCTATGCGGATAACCGCGTCAAGGCATGCGCTCTGCTCGGTGGCTTCCGACTTAAGAAATTTCCTGCGCGCCGGCACATTGGCAAAGAGTCTGGTCACCTTGATCTGTGTTCCGGGCGGCAGGCCCGCCGGAGATATTTCACAGACAGCGCCGGCCTCGGCCACCGCTTTTGTGCCTTCCAGATCTTCCGGACGCCGGGACAGCACTTCAACACGGGAAATGGAGGCGATACTGGCCATCGCTTCGCCGCGGAAACCGAAGGAGCCGACACGATAGATATCCTCCAGTTTTGAAATCTTGCTGGTGGCGTGGCGCTCAAAAACCAGGGCCATATCCTCCCGTTCGATTCCACAACCATTATCCACAACGCGAATCGACTCACATCCCCCTTGTACAAGCTCAACGCGAATGTCCCGGGCTCCCGCATCAATGGAATTTTCGACCAGCTCCTTGACGATCGACGCAGGTCTTTCCACCACTTCTCCGGCGGCAATCTGATTGGCTATCTCTTCAGACAAAACAACGATGCGCTTTGACAATATCCATTCTCCGCTTTAAAGAAAAAGCCGCAGCCACTGAAGCACTTGTGACTGCAGCTCCGTGTTTCCCCTGGCACAGTCCCGGGTTAATCCAGAACAATCACAACCCGACAATTGTTCATAAAAGATTTTTTCTCCGAAGCAGTGCGAATCTTTTCCGCATCGGCATTGCTGATAATCAGGTTGGATTTGCCCGGTCCGTCTGCTTTCAGCGCCTTCACATTCATGAGCCCGTTCGCTGTGTGCTGACTTCTTGTGTACCCGCACAGACCCTGCATTACGCTGGTTTCAAGCTCCGCTCTGAAAGCTTCGGAAATTTCCCCGCCGTTTTCATCACGGATACCCGGCAGCAGAGCGGGACGGGCGCCGACACCACGGGCGTCAATCACCAGGCCAATGCAGGATGCCTTTTCAACAGCTGAAGCCGCCCCGAACGGCTGACCTGATTTCTTTTGCTTCATGACCTGCGGGATCATGACCTGCGACAAATTCCCGTAAAGGGGAATTTTCAGGGTAACCTGTGCGGTATCATCGGATCTGTATTCCTGATCAGCTACCTGTGAACCCTGAATCAAACCTTCCAGCTGCGTATGGATTATATCACTTTCCCCTGCTAAATCTTTTATGGTGGTTGTTGAGTCCACCTGAACACCCATGGCTGTCTCCAGCAGATTCCTGCATGCCTCAGCTCGGGCCGCCCGAAAAGCGGCCGGTCGTGCTTCTACGATGCCGACACTTTTATCCGGCGCGACACCGACGCCAACTGCCGTTATGTATCCTGCTGTCCAGTCCACCTGGCCTTTACCGGTTTTTCCCGCCCATTCAGACTCATGAAGATTATTCTGACATAAACCTGCCTGCGCCCATAAAAATACCATTCCCACCAGCAACGCCATGGAAATGAATTTTAATTTCATATTTTCCTCCCGACATTATCAAAGAGACCATCAAATCTCTGAAAACGTATTTGAAACTAACAAAAAATCACAGGGGTTGCAATAACGATTTCCGGAAGAACCGCCCCATCATCACTTCAAGAGTTATGCTTGAAAGTCCTATGTTTATGTGATAGTTGACCATGTTGATCCCTGACAGACCTTATGATCAGGCGGCCACAACCTGCAGGACCGTCCGTTTTCCAAAACGATTCGGGAAAAGGTTTGAACAAATAAGATGATTCGCGTCATCAACGCCATCTCTCAGAAGATAGGAGTAACACTAAATGGACTACAAACAGACTTTAAATCTCCCGCAAACGGACTTTCCGATGAAAGCCAGTCTGGCTCAAAGAGAACCGGAAATGCTCAAAAAATGGGAAGATATTAAAATTTACCACAAGATCCGGCAAAGCGCGAAAGGCAAAAAACCTTATATTCTGCATGACGGTCCTCCCTACGCCAACGGCAACATTCATCTGGGAACGGCTCTCAACAAAATCATCAAGGATATCGTTATCAAGGCCAAAAACATGACCGGTTTCGACGGTGTTTACGTGCCCGGGTGGGACTGCCACGGACTGCCCATCGAACACCAGGTAGATAAAGAACTCGGCGGCAAGAAATCCGGCATGTCGCAGGTTGAAAAACGCCGT
>JAGFXG010000267.1 GCA_017860985.1 Deltaproteobacteria bacterium | reverse complement strand
CTCCGCCCAGATGGTCGTTCCTTCTTTGCTTTCAATCCGGAATGTGTAGTGATTTGCCGACTCGTCCCCCTGGAGAATTGCTTTTTGGCGGTTAAAGACCATTTCACGGTCTTCGGAAATCATCAGGTTGATGAAAGAAATCAGCTTCAGATCCTCAATCGGGTAGCCTAGCATTCTTTCCGTGCTGCTGTTGGCATAGCTGATTTTCCCGTTGGTGACGATAAAAACAGCCTCGCTGGAGTATTCAATCAGCCGGCGATATTTTTCCTCCGTCTTTTCCAGAGCTTCTTCCGTTTTTTTTATCCTTGTGATATCTTTGGAAACAACCGATACGGCAATAATTTTCGTCGGGTTAGTGGAATCTTTTACCGGGCTGAAGGTGCGCAGCAGATATCCGCCGTCCCCGGGACGCTGATACTCATCGTGAATCGCAATGCCCGTTTCCAGGACGGTTTTTACCCTTGCTTCAAATTGCGCGCTTTGTTGGGGTGAGTGAACATCTTTATACGATAATCCGGCAAATCCGGCTTCCGGTATATTCAGGCGCTGCGCGTGAATTTGATTCATGAAGAGGTAGTGCGTGTCTGCATCAACAAGGTACATGGAGTCGCTGGTCGAATCCATGAGTTTGCGGTACTGGTTCTCAAGCCTGCTCTGCTCGTGCAGGGTTTCTTTTACTCTGGCGATTTCCTGTTCAAGCTCTGCGTAAGTCGGCTTTGCTTTCATTGACAGACCGGTTGTTAGATCAATTTTTTAAATTCCTGTGCAAAAACATCATATGTTCGCTGATCAAATAAAACATGGCGGATAAGTTGAATCTCTGTGTTCTCCCGGGCAAATTCAATACAGGACTTCAATGCCAGGTAAGCGGCTTCGTGGATCGGATAACCGTAAACACCGCAACTTATAGCCGGAAAAGAGATGCTTTGCAAGCCTTTCCGGCAGGCGAGTTTCAGGCTGTTCTGATAGGCCGATGCAAGCAGCCGGGCCTCGTTTTGCGTTCCGTTGCGGTAGATCGGCCCTACGGTATGGATGACGTACCGCGCTTTGAGTTTGCCGCCAGTCGTGACGACGGCTTCACCGGTCGGGCAGCTTCCGATCTGACGGCACTCGGCCATAATTGCCGGCCCGCCGGCGCGGTGGATAGCGCCGTCCACACCGGCGCCACCGGCAAGACGGCTGTTGGCGGCGTTGACAATGGCATCCGTGTTTTCCGCGGTTATGTCTCCTGTCACAAGCTCAATGATCGTCTGATTGAATCTGGACTGCATTTGTCTCACTCTCCGGAAACCGCGTTTCCTTCCCCGTAAACAAGCATCCGGTACGTTTTTTCAATCCGGTCCCAGTTTTCTTCACGATCCATCGACCAGTAGCGGCCAATGACGGATACCACCTGTCCCAGCTGCAAAGCCTGGCATTTTTCTTCCACCTGCTGAATATAGCAGGCTCCGCTTTGGGTCTGCTCGCCGCGCCTTCCCAGCATGGAGTGAATAAAGACTCGGGAGCCCCGCTGCTGCCTGGCCATGTCCATCAAAGCGAAAAGATGTTCAATGGAGCCGTGCGAACTGAAGAATGAAACAATGCCCATGAGGTGCACGGCACTGCTGTTGTGGTCGGCCAGTTTCATGGCGTTTTTAAAAACCGGGTTTTGATAAAAATCACCGGTTACGATGGATTCATTAATACGGAGGCGGTCGGAATAAATGATGCGGCCCGCGCCGATGTGCAAATGTCCCGCTTCTGAATTACCCACGGTTTTCGGCGGCAGTCCCACGTCAACGCCTGATGCGGCGAGCTGTGCTGACGGGTAGCTCGTCAGCAGTTTGTCCATTACCGGCGTTTCGGCGCAGGTAATCAGATTGCCCTTTGTGCTTTCGCTAAGCCCCCAGCCGTCCAGGATCAAAAACAATAAACGCTTTACCGGCGTGTAGGAATTTTTACTCTGCTCAATAAGCGAAACACCTGTCATAGCGGGAGGTACGGGCAGACCGTAGAGATCCAGAACCGTGGGGGCGACATCGGTAAGTGATCCCAGCGCCTTCAGGGTCAATTTGTTGTTCGGGTGCAGAAGGATAAACGGGACGGGACTATCCGTGTGTCCGGTGTCAACGCCTTCGTCAGGATAAAACCATTTTTCGACCGTTCCATGGTCGGCTGTGACAACCACAGTTATTTCCTGCCGCAGTGCCTCGTCGATGAGGAGACCGGTGTGCCGGTCGACCGCCTGAATCGCCCGAAGAACCGCCGATTCATTTTCAATATGGCCGACAACATCCACATTGGGGAAGTTCACAACGACGAAATTGCATTGAGGATCTTTGATCCTGGCGATGGCCGTTTGGGTGATGTCTGCGATGGACATTTCCGGAGCTTCGTCAAACAGCTTGACGTCTTTGCGTGTCGGAATAACGATTCTTTCTTCTCCCGGCAAGAGGTCGGATTTCTTGCCGTTGAAAAAATAACCGACATGAACGGCTTTTTCCGCTTCCGTTATTTTTGCCTGGGTCAAACCGTGCGCGGCAATGACATCGCTCAAGGTATCGGAAAGAATTCCCTGTGGCTCAAAAGCGACCTTGACGTTCAACCCTTTTTGATACTCAATCATGGTTGCAAAGTTTACAACAAGGTTGGGATCAACGGGGAACTCCCGGAACGTGTTTTCCGTGAGGCTGCGGGTTAATTCAATTTCGCGTTCACCCCGGATGTTGTAAAAAATAACGGAATCCCCCGATTGGATTCGTCCTGCGGGGTTCTTGTGTCGGTCTATGAGAACCAGCGGGGAGAGCGTTTCGTCTTCTTCGTTGCGGGAATAGGCGCTGCGGACGGCTTTTGACATTGGAAAATTTTCATCAGGACACATGAAAACACCAGTTTATCCGTTTGAAGTCTTTATTCATTTATTGCTTATCTAACGAAATAATCCCGAAGTGTAAAGCGGAAAAATTCTGCCCGGCGGTAGAAAAGGCCTTTAGCCTTGAAAATTATTTTTTTCAATGATAAGAAATTAAGAGAAAATTAAAAGGATTTTATCATGCAGACATGCAGTGCGCTTAAACAGGATTCACATGAGAGCTTGTGCGAAGAACTTCTGCGGGAAAGAGCGGCAGTTTTGAGCCGGGCGGGCTTTGCTGTGGAAGATGCGTTGGAGAAGGTTATAAAGATTGATCGGCAGATTGAGGAGAAAATGAATGAACTGCGGACGCGTCGGAATGACGCATCCGGCCCGAAGAACCTGCCGGATCAGGTATTAATATATGAAGAAATTAACGCCATCATCGATCAGTACAATACGGCATGTCA
>JAGFXG010000266.1 GCA_017860985.1 Deltaproteobacteria bacterium | reverse complement strand
ATGATATCACCGCAGGCGCGCTCCGGCTTGAAGACCACGTGCGGATATTTTCGGGATGAAATCGGCATATCCTCCAAGGTCAGTTTTTCGAGCAGCTTCTTGCGCGATGTGGCCTGCCGGGATTTGGACGCATTGGCGCTGAAGCGCTGGATAAAGGCTTTCAGTTCCTCGGCTTTTTCAGCCATTTTGCGGCTATCGGCTTGTTTCTGCTTAAAGTGCAACTGGCTGGCGCGATACCAGAAATCATAATTTCCGACGTAAATCGTAATCCGTCCGAAATCGATATCAGCAGTATGCGTGCAAACCTGATTCAGAAAGTGACGGTCATGGGATACCACGATCACCGTATTGGAAAACCGTGACAGAAACTTTTCCAGCCACGAAATGGATTCCCGATCAAGATTATTGGTCGGTTCGTCAAGCAGGAGAATATCCGGATTGCCAAACAGGGCCTGCGCCAACAACACTCGGACCTTGTCACCCGCCTCCAGTTCTCTCATTTTCTTCGTTCGCAGATCCTCGGATATACCAAGTCCGCTGAGCAGCACCGCAGCTTCGGCTTCCGCCTCATAACCGTTCATTTCTGCGAAGTCCGCCTCAATCTCTGCCGAGCGCACACCATCCTCTTGCGTCAATTCAGACTTGGCATGCATCGCCTCGCGTTCTTGTATGACATCATACAGCTTCTTGTGCCCCATAATGACCGTGTTGAAAACGATTTCATCATCGAAGGCAAATTGATCCTGACGCAAAACAGCTAAGCGCTCCCGACGGCCGATGACAATCTCTCCACGGTCGGCTTCCAATTCACCGGCCAGAATTTTAAGAAAGGTGGACTTCCCCGACCCGTTGGCGCCGATCAACCCATAACAGTTCCCGGCGGTAAACTTGATGTTGACGTCCTTGAATAGCATTCTCTTCCCATAGGAAAGGGTGATATTTTGCGCTGCAATCATGCTTGTTTGATACTCCTCGCATAGAAAAAAATACCACAGGGGTTGGTGACCCCTGTGGTTCACTGACGAAGGCGTAGTATCACCTATTTGGCCATGTGGCAACACATATTAAGGGTAACACCACCTTTTCTTAAAACTCGCTCAAGATATGGCCTTGTTTGATTTCCGAAGGCCAAGCGGAACGCCCCCTAAAATCGGATCTTGTCAAAACTCCTTTCTTTGTTGTAAACGCGCCGCACAGCCTGTGCAACCGACTGTGCGGTTATTGATTGATCATGTTTATTTCATCGCCTGTTCGACCGCAACCGCGACGGCAACCGAAGCTCCCACCATAGGGTTGTTGCCCATTCCGATCAGTCCCATCATTTCCACGTGGGCGGGAACGGATGATGAACCTGCAAACTGCGCGTCGGAATGCATGCGTCCCATTGTGTCGGTCATACCGTATGATGCGGGACCCGCGGCCATGTTGTCCGGATGAAGCGTTCTTCCCGTACCGCCGCCGGAAGCCACGGAGAAAAACTTTTTCCCGGCCAGAATGCATTCTTTTTTGTACACGCCCATGACCGGGTGCTGGAAGCGTGTCGGATTTGTTGAATTCCCTGTTATTGCGACATCCACACCTTCCATGTGCATAATGGCCACGCCTTCGCGCACGTCGTCGGCGCCGAAACAGCGAACGGCTGCGCGCTCGCCGGTCGAGTAGGCTTTTTCCTTGATCACGGAAACTTTGCCCGTTTTATAGTCAAAAGCGGTTGCCACGTGAGTGAAACCATTTACACGTGCGATAATGTGTGCGGCGTCTTTTCCGAGTCCGTTCAGGATGACGCGCAATGGTTTTTTTCTTGCCTTGTTTGCGGATTTGGCCAGACCGATTGCGCCTTCCGCGGCCGCAAACGATTCGTGTCCCGCGCAGAAAGCAAAACAAGTGGTTTCTTCACGAAGCAGCATGGAGGCCAGATTCCCGTGGCCGATGCCGACTTTGCGGTCGTCGGCAACCGATCCGGGAATGCAGAACGACTGAAGACCTTCACCGAGTGTCTCGGCGATGTCAGCGGCCGTCTTCTGACCCTTCCCGATTGCCACGGCGGCGCCCACCAGGTAGGCCCATCCGGCGTTTTCAAACGAAATCGGCTGAATGTCTTTTACAATTTTCCGAACATCAACACCTTTTCCCATGCACACCTTTTCAGCTTCCTCAAGGGAGGCAATTCCGTATTTTGCGAGAAAAGGAGTGATCTGCTGAATTCTTCTTTCATATCCTTCAAATATGGCCATTGTTAACTCCTTATCCTTTTCGTGGGTTGATAACTTTGACGGCTTCGGCAAATCGTCCGTATGTTCCGGTTGCTTTGGCAAGCGCGGCGGCCGGATCCGTTCCTTTGGAAATATGATCCATCATGACGCCCAGCTGGACAAACTTGTAGCCGATGATTTCATTGTCCGCATCGAGGCCGATTTCAGTCACATATCCTTCGGCCATTTCCAGGTAACGGGGCCCTTTTGCTTTCGTGCCGTACATGGTGGCAATCACGCTGCGAAGGCCTTTGCCGAGGTCTTCAAGACCCGCGCCGATGGGAAGCCCTCCTTCAGAAAAGGCGGTCTGCGTTCGGCCGTAAACAATCTGAAGAAATATTTCCCTCATGGCCACGTTGATCGCGTCACAGACCAGATCTGAATTCAGCGCTTCCAGAATGGTTTTATTCGGCAATATTTCAGCGGCCATGGCCGCGGAATGGGTCATTCCGGTGCATCCGATGGTTTCAACCAGCGCCTCTTCGATAATGCCGTTCTTCACATTCAGGGTGAGTTTGCATGCCCCCTGCTGAGGCGCGCACCACCCGATGCCATGGGTAAGGCCGCTGATATCTTTAATTTCCTTCACCTGCGTCCACCTGCCCTCCTGGGGTATGGGGGCCGGGCCGTTTTTAGCGCCCTTGGCAACTACGCACATCTGCTCGATTTCATGAGTGTGTTCCATAAATTAGCTCTCCTTCCGGTAAAATACTGCGGCGCGTAATGTAGCACCGGAAGACCATTTTATCAATTCAAAATGTCCTGAAAAGATCAATTTTTAAGGGCGATGATCCTACCTTGATCAGCATCCGCAAACTATTGATTAAATGGGTATTTTATGGACGGGGTTTCAGGGTGCCGGACGGTCTGTTGCCCAAACGATATTCCTTTGAGCGGCCATTGAAAGCGTTTTGTTTCATAACTGAAGGCCTGTGGCCTTCCCGGCAAGGAATATACTAATTATTGCGCTTCGCAAATGCTGCGCGCTTCCGGTCAAAGAGCAGCGAAAGATCAGTAATGACAACTGTTTGAGCCGCAGGCGAGTTTTGT
>JAGFXG010000001.1 GCA_017860985.1 Deltaproteobacteria bacterium | reverse complement strand
GAGGGGGATAACGTGGTCCTAACCCTGAAAAAAATAATCTACGACACGATGTCGTCCTTGGAAAAGCAACTGAAACAGGAGCCATGATATGAAAAACAATGAAGAGTCATCATTTCTTCAAGGAGTAGAAAACCGTCTCGACAGTCTCTTTGCTGAAAGCAGTTCGAAGATTACAGAAAAAGACTCTAAACCTATCCAGGCAACTGTTCAAAATGTTGCACCAGACATTAAAAAAGAGGATATCCCGGAAATTCAGAACGTCAAAGCACCTGAAATTAAGCCCGAACCTTCTCCTGAACCAATTCAGGCAGCTGATAAATCACAATTTATTTCTGAAATTGAAAAACGTTTCTCGGCGATATTTGGCGAGGAAGAGAAAAAAGATGTCTTTGCCGCTCGAGAAGTTGAAAAACCGTCTGAAATTATGGACAAAATTGCAGGGGCCGGGCTGGAGGAAAAGGTTTTGCTTGCTGAACCGCTGGACAATATTCCCCCGCCACCTCCTCCCGAATTTCATTCAGCTTTGGATGATCTTTCCGCATCGCCACCTTCCGAATTTCATTCAGCCTTGGATGATCTATCCGTGTCGTCGTCATCTATATACAATTCCCCCCTGAAGGACATTAAAAGTGTTATTTTGTCCATTGAATGGGAAATCAACGATCACATCCTTGAGCAATTGGAAGATGAAATCAATAAATTATATCTTTCTTTTACGGGAAATAGCGTCGTTCAGGGTTTTTTAAGAATCATCCGTTTTCTGGGGAGATACATCCGGGTCAGGGGACAAATGTCCAGTCAGGATTCCATTAACCTGCTGCTGTCCGTCTATGACCATTTCGAAAACGTCATGGTGACGGAAAAAATGCCGGAGGCCAGGAAGCATACAATTTTGCTTGACGATATTAAGCGATACAGGACGTGGGTAGACAGTACAGACCTTCATGAATTTGAAGCTGCTCAAGAAACTCAAGAAGTTAAGGAAGTCAAGATTCCGGAAGCTGTCACAGAAGGTGTAAAACCTTCAGAAGGCGCACCTTTCCTGGAAGAAAAATCCGTTATAGATATAAAAGAAGAAATCAAACCGCTGGAGATTGAGCCTGCCTGGGTAGAACCCGTTTCCGGGGCCGCGGTTGTTCCGCCTGTTGTTGAAGAGGCAGCCCCGCAGTTTATGGCAGAACAGGCCGTTAAAGAAGAGAAAGAAGAATTAAAGATTGAAGGTTTCGAGTCTGTCAAAGAAGAACCCGTTTCCGAGGCTCCAGTCGTTGCTGCTGCTGTTGTTGAGGAAGCATTCCAGCAGGAAACCCGGCCTGAAGCCCAACCCGAAAAAGCAATCGGGGAGCCCGAGATTGCCGTCGGACCTGAGCCGGTTCCAATGGCACCAAGCCTGCAATTGTGGTACAGTGAAAAAATGGAAGGTTTGATAGCAGCCATAAAAGATCAGCCTACCCGGGAAGCATTTTCCTGCGCGCTGGAAGAGATAAAAAATATGTTCCAATCTGAACTGGATGCCTTGAAAGAAGAAATTCGTTCCCTAAAGAATGCGCGGTGAACAAAAAGTTGATGTTGACCTTTTACAGGATGGATGTTAATTAAATACCTATTAATATTGAGAAACGCAGTTAATATCTTTTAGCCGGAAGGCAACGGCAGGTATTCTGATCATGATTGTTTTTTGTGAGGAATGTGGAGAAAGATATGTCATTGAGGCTGACGAAATAAGAGGTTCGGCGATGATTTTTATTTGTCGCGTCTGCAATGATATCATCCGTATCCCGGCGCATGATAAACATCATAAATCGGACGAAAAAGAAAAAAACAAGGCTGAAAAGAAACGATAGCGCTTTTCAGAAAACAAGACCATAGACTCCCTGTCGAAGTGAAAAGAAGGACGTTTGAATGGACAATAAAATTGATTTGAATGATTTATTACGAGAGAAGCGGGAGCTGGATTCTTTTTTAGCAACGATTGCCAAGGATGAGGCATCACCTTCCATTCCCGTTAAAGACACCGTCCAGACGAAAGAATCCTCTTCTCCATCTGTGTCAGAGAACAAATCCACATCGACGGGCTCTGATCGGGCGGCGGCTGGTTTAACGATTGAAAAACCGGGCATAATCCCTGAAGACCTTTTCAGGCCGACTGCCGGTAAAGAGAAGCCGCATCCACAGAGCATCAATGCATTCATCCCCGGAAGGGATGATGCTGTTCCGTTAAAAAGCGCCGGCACCGGCAGGAAAGACGCGTTTCAGGACAAGATGTCATCACCCATCTCGTTTGACGGCGATAAAAAAACGGATTTTGTCCCGAGGGTGACATCTGCGAAAAGTGTTAAACCGCTGGAAAGTTTAAAAACAATGACACGGTTTGACGGAACAATGAAATCAGATGCGTCTATCCTGACCGAGACAACTCCTCCCCCGCCGCCGGAAGCGAAAAAACCATCAGTGGAAATCAGTGCAGACGCAAAGAAGGATGGTGAGGCCGGTCCTTACGATTTCGAGCCTGAAACAAAAGGTGCCGGCAAGGGCAAATGGATTTGGGGCTTAATCACTCTGCTGATTTTATTGCTGGCCGGTGGATATTTCGTGCTTGCTCCAAAATTGTCGTTGCCTGATTTCGGGAGCTTTTTTAAGATTGGCATCAGCGGCTCGGGTTCCCCTGTCAAAGAGGTAAAAATTATTAATTACAGTCAGAGACTGGTTTACAATAATACATTGAAGAAAAGTATCCGGGTGATTGAAGGTGTTGTCGAGAATGTCGCCTCCCACCCTGTTTCAAGAATTAAAGTTGTGGCAAATTTTTATAATGTAAATGGAGACATTATCGCATCCGGAGACTCTTTAGGCGGGAATACTCTTACTATTGCAAAACTGGAAAGCCTTGATGAGGCCGGATTGGTTTCTGAACTTTCCGCCGGGAAAAAGTCGGAAGATATCCTTCCACCCGGGGGAAAAGCGCCGTTCATGATTATTTTTACCAATGAACTTAAGGGGGTTCACAAGTGGGCCGTAGTGCCGGTTGATTTCAGCAAGCATTAAGTATGACCTGAATTTTCCAGGGCAGTTGAGCAGAATCAACTGCCTTTTTTTTGAAACTCCAATTATGCAAGTATAGAGACTGAACTGCCACAACGATTTCAAAGGTTGTTTTGGCGACCCAGAATTCCCGCGGCAGATTAAGTAAAGATATTGCTTGCTATTTATCGATATTGACTGTAAGGATGCAGCAAGAATAGCGAAGTACATTGACCTTCCCACCTTTCGTTGTCGGAAATTTGCTAAGGATAATCACGCTAATCATAAGAAAATCCAGATGAAGCGCCGTGCTTGAGGCCTGCCCTTCAGACGCCGGACATGCGTTTGCAGAGGACTGCCTTTACCAGCCTTATAACGGTTTGCATCGGGTTTTAAATATAAAATAGATGCTGGTAACATAAAATATAAGGATAAAGAATGAGTTTTAAGAAGTTTGAATTAAATGAAAAAGTACTGGCCGGTGTAACGGCCGCCGGTTACAAAAAGCCGACCCCTATTCAGGATCAGTCCATTGCGCACATTATGGATGGACGGGATGTAATGGGTTTGGCTGAGACGGGAACTGGGAAAACAGCCGCTTTTGTGCTGCCGATTTTACAGCGCCTGATGCAGGGGCAGCGCGGCAAAATTCGTGCGCTGATCATTGCACCGACGCGGGAATTAAGTGAACAGACCCATGAAGCGATCGTGCAGCTGGGGATGAAAACAAAGCTTTCCAGTGCAACCATCTATGGCGGGGTCAGTGTCGTGAACCAGATCAACAAACTGCGTTCACGTGTTGACATTGTTTCAGCATGCCCCGGGCGTCTGCTTGACCATATCGGCCGCGGCACCATCGACTTGTCTTCTGTTGAAGTACTGGTCCTGGACGAGGCAGACCACATGTTTGACATGGGTTTTCTGCCGGAGGTCCGCAAAATTGTCAAGCATCTGCCGGCCCGTCGCCAGACCCTGCTTTTTTCAGCCACGATGCCCAGTGAGATTCGCAGCCTGGCCAATGATCTGCTCAATAACCCTGTAAATATTCAAATAGGAAATTCCGCTCCGGTCATGACGGTTTCCCACAAGTTTTATCCGGTTCAGACGGAGCAGAAAACAGCCTTGCTCAAGGATATTCTTAAGAAGACCGACACCCAATCGGTCCTGGTCTTCACGCGGACAAAGTCACGGGCCAAAAGTCTCGCCGAGCAATTAAACAGAGGCGGCCATAATGCAACCTCTCTGCATGGCAATCTCACGCAGCAGAAACGCAAGCAGTCCCTGGATGGCTTTCGTGACGGCCGTTTTGAAGTGATGGTGGCCACGGATATCGCCGCCCGCGGCATTGATGTGTCCCGTATTTCCCATGTCATTAACTATGATATGCCGTCCACTGCGGATGCATATACCCATAGGATTGGCAGAACGGGGCGCGCTACGAAGACCGGTGATGCGTTTACCTTTATTACCGGACAGGATGCCGAGCTGTTACGGTCCCTCAAAAAGTTGCTGGGGGATAAATGGCAATATCAGAATGTGGATGGATTGACTGTCAGCCCGTCGGTGTGTGAATCAATGGGAACACGTGCAGGTCAACTGACGAGACCCGGCAACGGCAGAAAACTTTTTTCGTCCCGGACGCCCTCGGCAAGACGGCCTCAAGGGCGTTCATTCAAAGAAGCGGACCGCGTATTCTGGTCCCCGCGCGCGCAACAGGCGGTCTAGAGATAAACATCTAAATTGTGGGAGGTCATGGCAGTTATCGTGCTTTGGCCTCCTTCAGCAATGCGGCAATTTTCGCGTCTTTTTCCGTCCACAAATCCTGTACCCACTTCTGAAAGGCAGCCTGGAATTCCTTGTCGCCTTCGTAATTGCCATGCAGAAACTGCGATGGGATTTCCACTGAAGAAACGCGAAAAATGACCCTTTTTACTTTACCGCATAAAAAATCCCAGAATGTCGGAATGCCATCGGGATAGACAATCGTGACATCCAGCAGAGAGTGAAATTTGTCGCCAAGCACGCTCAGTGCCAGCGCAATGCCGCCGGCTTTGGCTTTCAGAAGGTATTGATGGGGTGAATTCTGTCGGTCGTGCTTCGCTTTGGTGAATCGTGTTCCTTCCAGAAAGTTCATTACGCTTGTCGGCACGAGCGAAAATTTCATGCACGCCTTTCGGGTGGTTTCATAATCCTTTCCTTTTTGTTCAGGATGTTCTTTCAGGTATTCCGCACTGTGTCGGCGCAAAAAAGGAAAATCCAGCGCCCACCAGACCAGGCCCATGATCGGGACCCAGATCAGTTCGCGTTTGAGAAAAAATTTCAAAAACGGTATGCGTCGGTTAAACATTTTCTGAAGGATTAAAATATCCGACCAGGACTGATGATTGCTGACGACAAGATACCAGCCCCTGTAATTTAAGTTATCCAAGCCCTGCACGTCCCAGGATGTATTTTGGGTCAGCTTCATCCATAACACGTTGCCTGTAATCCAGTTTTCCGCGATCCACCAGAGGACTATATCGAACAATCGGGTAATCGGCCGAAGGGGCAGCAAAAACTTCAGAAAAGAAACAACAAACAAGATAGATGCCCAGAATATTACATTTAAAGTCAGCAGGAATATCGCTATACAGCCCACCAACCGACTGGGCAGAAAATTCAACATGGTTGACTCCTCTCTGCATATAATGAAAACCCAATAACACGGGTTTGCAGATTGGTCAAAGAATTACTGAAAGCCGCTTTCAATGGCGATTTTTTTCTCTTATTATATAAACATACACATATGAAAGCAAAAAGCGAAAGTCTACAACATGAATGGGTCGTATATATCTTGAGCTGTTCGGACGGCAGTTTTTATACCGGCATAACCAACAACATCGAAAAGAGGCTGTTTGATCATAACCGGGGGATGGCCTCCAAATATACCCGGTCCAGAAGGCCGGTGGTTCTGCTGACCACCAGCGTTGCAATGGATAAAGGGGAAGCCCTGAGCCTGGAAATAAAGATAAAGAAAATGCCCAAAGCAGAAAAGGTTGCCTGTTTGAAAAAAAGCGGCATGGAAAACAAAAAATCGTCGTAATGTCCTGCTGCAGGATACAGGCATCCGAAAAATATTGACACGATAGTGAATTCTGATAAGTTGTCGCCAGTGGTTCGGTAGTTCGATGATTATCATTAAAAAAAGTAAAATTACAAAATATATCATTTAGATACAGGCAACGGGAGGTGTGCTGATGGATGGACAGAAGATACCCGGCAAAGTGTTTTTCATAGGGATTGCAGGGATTGCAATCCTGTTATTGATTATATCAACTTATTTCGGAGTGGATGCCGGAGAACGCGGCGTCGTGCTGCGCTTCGGAGAGGTCAACCGCGTGGTTGAGCCCGGGCCTAATTTTAAAATACCGCTGGCGGAAGATGTGGTGTACATGTCTGTACGGGTCCAGAAAACCACAACCAAGACGGAAGCGGCCAGCAGGGATTTACAGGTGGTTCAGACCACAATGGTTCTTAACTATAATCTCGAACCGTCCAAAGCAGGTTCGATGTATTCCAATATCGGTTTAAATTACAATGAGCGGGTCATTGATCCGGCCGTAAAAGAGAGTTTCAAGGCGGCTGCCGCCCGCTACACGGCGGAAGAGTTGATCTCCAAGCGAGAAGCGCTCAAAACGGAAGTGCGTAATTATCTCCGCGACAGATTGAAGGGATTCGGTGTCATCGTTGTGGAACTTTCCATTACGGATTTCGAGTTTTCCCAGGAATTCAATAAAGCCATCGAGTCTAAGCAAACGGCCGAGCAGAACGCGCTTCGGGCCAAGCGAGATCTGGACAGGATCCGGGTGGAAGCAGAGCAGAAAATTGCATCAGCCCGGGCCGAGGCCGAAGCGCTGCGATTGCAGCGGCAGGTTATTTCACCCGAGCTTATCCAGCTGCGCCAGATTGAAGCGCAAATCAAAGCCATCGAGAAATGGGACGGCAAACTGCCCAATGTAACCGGCGGTACGGTGCCCTTTATCCAGGTGGACAAGCAAAAGTAACATGATCGACAAGGAATCTCACCGGACAATTCTCCTTGTCAATGATCGATCATTCAAAAAGAGCAATACCTTTTAACGGTCGATTCCGTTTATAGGTGTTACTTTACGCATAAAATGAAATTATGACAATTATAGATGAACTTATCTGGTAACTATTGCCCGCACTGTTCAGGCGAGACAAGGGCAAATCTTAATTGTGCCTTTTATCCTGTTACACCTACAATGAAGCAAACAATGTGAATAAATATTTTAATGCTTTCCGCTTGAAATGTTTGAATTCATTTAATGCCATGGCTATATTACAAGATCAGATTGAAAAAATGGCTAGTACTGCTTTGGAGTAAAACAACATGATTCCAGCAGGGGGTCGCAGTTGACAAATACTTTCTTTTCATATTATAAAATCATTGAAGTTAATAATTGGTAAATTATGCAACAAAATTATAAAGTGATATTTAGATGGAAAATGATAGCTTGGAATATCTAAAAAATTTAAATGATGTAAGCAGTGATGTTATGGCAAACTACCAACAGAAAATGGTGAAATTGCCTGCGGATCTGCTGGAATTAATATTGCACTCCTTAAATGCGCAGCAGGTCTATTGGCTTGGTATTCTTTCTTATTTCAATGAATTTTCAACGCCGTTCTGGACATCTCTTAATTCCTTTCTAACAAAAGAAAAAGAAAAAATTAGAGAAGTAACTTTGCTGGAAACAATGCATGATTATATCGAATTATACAAATTCAACATACAAATTGCCGAAAAAGGTGCAGGGCCTTCTATTTCAGGATTACATGACTTTCATAAAAGTCAAACAGAAAAATTCATGGAAGCTTTCATTCATTTTCTTTTTAATATTGATGGAGAAAATATTAAAGATGTCTCTAAAAGTAATGCTCAAACATTGAATAATTTAGTCCAAGCGTTTCCTCAGGCTATTCAAGATATCAAAAAAGAATTCGGTTTCCATTTTGATGATGGCGGTTATGCAAAAATTGCAGAAACAGACCGCTTTACTCTCTATCAGGTATTTTCCCGCGATAAGAAGATTAAAGTGCGCAAGAAAGCAAAGCCGATCATGATTGTCCATCCGTATGTTTTAGGTGCGAATATTTTAGGTTTCTTGCCCGATGAAAAGAAAAGTTATGCTCATGCCTTTGCCGATCAGGGCATTCCCACTTATATTCGTATTTTAAAAGACATTGAGGAAAACCCTGCCCTGCAGGTTATGACCGGTGAAGATGATGCCCGTGATATGAAATATTTCTGCGAAATCATAAAGAAAAAACACAACAAAATGGTTACCTTGAATGGGTTCTGCCAAGGGGGTTTTATTTGTGTGTGTAATTTACTCTCTGGCGAACTGGATGACTTGGTGGACGCCTTGATTACTTGTGTCTCTCCCATTGACGGAACCAGAAGCAAAGCGCTTGTCGAATACCTCGAACACATCCCCCCGCGCTTCCGAGACTTAAGCTATGCCTCAAAAGAGCTGACCAGCGGAAACCGCGTTGTTGACGGCAAAGTTATGAGCTGGGTTTATAAATTAAAAAGCATGGAGAAAGAAGCGCCATTAGTTACGTTCAGCCGTGATCTTGCCTCAGTGGAGAGCATGAGTATACCCAATGGTAATTTCTATATTAATAAAACGGCGGCAGCGCTAATGCATTGGTTGACGTATGATCGCCTTGATCTACCTCTCGCCATTACTCAAATGAGCTTTGATTCTTACACAATTCCCATAACCAGTGACGGGACACTACCTGTAAAATTATTTGGAAGAGTACTTAATTTCCGAAGAATGAAAGAACATGGCATAAAGTGGTTGATTTGTTACGGCGAAGGAGATGATCTAGTGGATAAAGATACTACTTTAGCCGCGTTGGATTATATTGATGCCGAGGTGACGCCATTTCCCAAAGGACACGGAGCAATCGCGACTACCTGGTCTCATCCTGATTCGGAATGCGCTCTGCATAAGAAATTTGGCAAGGGGTACCGCGGCCCGGTTAAATATCAACTGGATTTGGAAGAGAGGTAATCGCTCATGGCAAGCTTTTTTAAAGATTGGATCAAATCGTCCAACGAATTAATTACGTCACTGATGAAAACGTCCCTTAATGGCACGGACATCCACTAACACATTTTCTATGGCGTTGGCTATTATGATGATATGCACTTCATTTGAAACCTTGATTTGTATCTTTCTTTGTAACTATCTTCTACTGTCATCTTCATAAACCTTACAGAAACGTCATATAACAATTAATAAACGAATTCACCCTTTCTGATGGGTTGTATCTCATAACAGCACTGTTCATTTTTTTTAAAAGAGGAAAATACACAGCCTTATTGATTACGGTTGAAAGCAAGCATTTTCGTAGAGGTTGACATTTTGTTTGTTTCCGGAAGCATTGTTGAGCATTAGAGTCACCTGCAAAGGTTGAACAGTGATAATTTATCAGAACTGATGATTACGGGATAGTCTTCCCCCGATTTAGTGGACACACCGAAGAGTTTCAATTAATAAAAGACAAGATGGAGGTGTGTCATGGGGAGAAGAGAGGAACACAGGTATTTTGATAAGGACTTCAAGTATGAGGCTATTAGATTGATGAATGAGGGTAATCGTTCCGTGAAGGATATTGCGGGCGATCTGGGTATTCATCCGAACCTGCTTCATCAGTGGAGGCGTAAGTATCGGGCGGATATGGATCAGTCTTTCCCCGGGAAAGGTCATCTGCGGGGGCCTGAGGAGGAACTTCGCCGTCTGCAACGGGAGAATGAGAATCTAAAGGAGGAGAAGGCTATCTTAAAAAAGCCTTGGCCATCTTCTCAAAACACCCAGAGTAAAGTATCAGTTTATAGAAAAACACCGTTCCGTATTTGCGGTGAAGAAGATGTGTCGGGTGCTGGGAGTTTCCAGGAGCGGTTATTATTTATGGGAAAAGCATAAAAAGAGTGAAGGCCAGATAGAGAATGATCGTTTGCTGGTGCATATCCGTGATGCTTACGCAAGGGGCCGCGGGACATACGGCAGTCCTCGGGTGACAGCGGAACTAAGGGCTAAAGGGATTCCATGCGGGAAGAATCGAGTTGCTCGTCTGATGAAGAGTCATTGGATTAAGGCAAAGACGAAGAGGAGATTCAAGGCTACAAAGAAATCCAAGCATGACTTTTTGGTGGCGGATAATCTTCTAAATCAGAGATTTTCGGCAGACGTGGCCAATCAGGTTTGGGTTTCGGACATTACCTATATTTGGACAAGAGAGGGTTGGGTATATCTGGCGGCGATCCTGGATGTTTTTAATCGTAAAATTATCGGATGGTCAATGGATGACAGATTGAGCCATGAGGTTATTGCGAATGCCTTGCGCAAAGCGATCAGGCAGAGAAAACCCAAAGCTGGCGTTTTGTTCCATTCAGATCGTGGAACCCAGTATACCAGTTATGCTTTTCGTGATCTTATGGAACAACATGGTTTTATCCAGAGCATGAACTCTTCCGGGAATTGCTACGACAACGCCCTGATGGAATCGTTTTTCCATACCTTAAAGACGGAGCTTATTTATTTTGAGAAATATCAGACCAGGCGGGAGGCTCGCGGGAGCATATTTGAATATATTGAAGTCTTTTATAATTGTGTTAGAAGACACTCGGCATTGAATTATTGTTCTCCCGCCGAGTTTGAAAGGAAAGCTTGTGTAACTTAGTGGGGTGTCCACTTTTTCGGGTAAAGATCAGGAAGAAAGCGAGTATCTCTCCGACCGGAGTGCAGCAATCAGCTGTATTAATAAGATGGGTTGTTTAATTTTCAACCATAGTAATATATTATTTCAAAATATACGTATCTGGATCAATAATTAGTAACAGACACCTGCGATTATTTTACATCCAGAGAGAGATAATGCCTATCTTACCGTTTTATATCGTTTCCAGTTTCTTATCGAGCACACGCTTAAATGCTTCGACGACTTGAGGATCAAACTGCTTGCCGGCATTTACCATAATTTGTTCGCGGGCCTGCCAGGGTGGCATGCCCTTGCGGTATGGACGGTCTGTTGTCATTGCATCGAAGGAGTCGGCGACTGCCAGGATCCGAGCCCCTATGGGTGTTTCCCTTTCTTTTATGGTATCATTTTTAAAGTTTTCATTGCTTGAGAAGTACTCATGGTGAGCCATGACGATGGGGACAACTTCCTTGAGAACCGACCCCACAGAGGAAAGAATCATTGCTCCCTTCTCCGCATGTTTGTCGATCTGATCCCTCTCTTCAGTTGTTAGATTGGCTGCCTTGCGTAGAATTTCTCCGCTCACCTCTACCTTTCCAATGTCGTGAAGTAATCCTGCCACCCGGATGTTCTCGACGTCAGTACGATTCAGCTCCATGGCAATAGCGATTTCCATAGCAAGCTCTGAGACACGGACAGAATGCCCCTTGGTGTAACGGTCCGTCGACTCGAGATATTTAGACAGTATCTCAAGGATTCCAACATATGCATTTTGCAAATCATAGAGCTGGCGCTTGTTCATTTCATACAGACTGCCAACAGTGATGCTTGCCAGTATGAGGAAACCTGCCCAAGAGGATAGCCTGCCGATATCCTGTAACAACGTGTTATGTGTGAAGAATCTGGCGGGATAAATAGTGGCAAAGACGATGACAAGCAGAATTGACAGGATCGCGGTGAGAAGTCCCGAACGACGTCCCAGCAAATAAGCTCCCACAAGAACAGGAAGATAGTAAAAATTGAGTACAATCGATAGGTCTTTAAAAAAATAGGTTCCAAAGGCGGCTGATACGAGAACAACAAAGACGAGTATTGCTTCGAAATTCTTAAAAAGATATTTTTTGAAGCGTTCCATAAGTGTTCACCAGATGTTGATACTATCCAGTTCCTAATTTCATATCTGTCACATCCTGTATTTCCTTGAGCAAAAAGCTTTTTGTACAAAATATGTTTTCATATATTTTTTCTTTTTCGTAATATATTAATAAATTAAAATAATTATTAATTTATGTATTCTGCAAAAGTTCTTTATTATCGGCAAATATCAGTTTGATCTTTTATTATTTTGGGAATATTGTGTCAATAAATGTCATGTAATCTTTTAGTACAGCATAAGGAAAATGGCAACATTTAATAATGATTACCTATTCGAAATAGAGCATACCCTAGAAAATTGTTGGATAATTGACTTTAGGAAGAACATCATGCCAGGATAATCATGGAAATTTGCCCGATAGAACATGCGCCTTTCGTTCCGTATTCATCGATCCAGGCTGACCGGCAAATCTTTTTGTGTATTGGTAATCTACCCATAATGCTGCAGTCGAGTACGTACAAAAAGCATTTTCAAATCCCATTTTCAACCAGTAATAATTTCATTTTATGTGCAAACTTACAAAGAATTCATCTTGTCAAAATCCGCTTGACTTTTTTTCGTATATATTTAACTATTCGGTTAAACCTTATGGTTGAACCAGATGGTTAATGCGGCATTTTCGTTAAGGGAATTGGATCCGGAGATGAATTCCCGCCGTCAAATCTTCGACGGCCGCTGCATGGACCGGGGACAATTTCAAATGCTTTGTTTCGGAAAAGGACCATGGATCGCAGAAAACGGAAACCCGCATTAATTAAAAAGCAAATGGATTTCAGGGAACCGGGAAAAACGGCCGAGAAGATTCTTGCTGCGGCAAGAAAGGTTTTTGCTGAAAACGGCTACAGCGGGACGCATGTGGACGAGATTGCCGCACGCGCCGGTGTTAACAAGGCCACGCTTTACTATCAGATAGGTGACAAGGACACGCTTTACGCCAATGTCATACATCAGGTTTTGGGCAATGTCGCGCAGGACATCGCTGAATCTGTAGCGAAAGCCGATAATCCCGAAGAGAAACTGAAAATATACATCAACTGTATTGCCTCCGCCGTGGACGAGAATCCCGAAATTCCTCCGATTATGATGCGGGAGATGGCCTCAGGCGGGACACATTTGCCCCGCGTTGTCGCTGAAGATATGGCGTCAGTTGTGACGATTCTGCTGGGCATCCTGGAAGACGGGACCCGAAAGGGAATATTCGTGGAGACAGCGCCATTTCTGATTCACATGATGATCATGGGTACTATTCTTTTTTATAAAAAAGGCGCCCCCATTAAGGAGAAGCAGTTGTGGCTGCCGGCTGCGCTCAAATCCCGTGATAAGAAACTAAAGGGAAGTTTGGGGGATGAGGTGGGAAGGCTTGTTCTCAGGGCGATAAAAAAATGATGGTTATGTCCCGTTTGTGTAAGTGGCATAGTGTTGCAGCCGGGTTCGGCCTGCTTTGGCGAATGCTGAATGCTAAGGACAGCAGTGAGACGTTTACCTTCAAAACATCGTCCTCCTTTGAACGAAAGTATTTTAAAGTATCATCGAACTGAAGAATTTTAGCCTGGAGTAAAGCCTGTGAAAAAGAAAATAATCATAGCCGTTTTTGTGCTGCTTTTTGTCAGCGTGGGTCTGCTTGTTTATATCGGTCAGAAAAATAAAAAGACCGGGGAATTATTCTATTCAGGCACGATCGAGACGACGCAGGCCAGATTGTCTTTTCAGGCTCCTGGAAGGATTTCCATGGTGGACGTCCTGGAAGGTCAGGCTGTTAAAAAAGACCAGATTATCGCAGAGCTTGACAGGGCGGAATTTGAAGCTCGTTATGAACAGGCCAGGGCCAATCTTGATCGCGCACAGAAAGTGAAACAGCAGCTGGAAACGGTCCTTGAAATCAGCAAAAATACTCTGCCCGCGGAGGTTTCCCGCGCGGAAGCAGCCCTGAAGAGCGCCAGAGATTCAATGATGGATGCCGGGAAGAATTACCGGCGCTTTGAGGAATTGTTCCGCAAAGAGGTGGTTACGGAAAAAGAACGCGACACGCTGAAGCTGCAATATGATGTCGCAAAGTCA
The DNA here is from genome assembly GCA_017860985.1 of Deltaproteobacteria bacterium. Classification (GTDB taxonomy): domain Bacteria; phylum Desulfobacterota; class Syntrophia; order Syntrophales; family Smithellaceae; genus UBA8904. The sequence continues at coordinate 7,711 of JAGFXG010000001.1, read as the reverse complement.
CGGGTTGTGGAGGGCGAATCGCTTCTCAGGCTGGCCATGGGAAACCTTGAGCGGATTGACGCGGCAAGGGATGAGATTGCCACGGCAGAAGCTCAGATTGATGTGGCCAGGGCATCACTGAGTCAGGCCGCTGTCCAGCTGGGCTACACGAGGCTGAAATCTCCGCTCGATGGAGTGGTAACCAGTCGTAATATCGAACCGGGGGAAACTGTAAATGTCGGGAGGGAAGTCATTACGATTTCCGATCTGCATCGGGTTGATTTGAAAATATTTGTCGATGAAACCGTGATCGGTAAAGTGAAGCCCGGGCAAAAAGTTGAAGTGACCGTCGATACGTTTCCGGGTAAGGTGTACAATGGAACCATTTCCTTTGTCTCACCGGAAGGGGAGTTCACGCCCAAAATCATCCAGACGCAAAAAGAAAGAGTCAAACTCGTTTACCTTGTAAAAGTGTCCATTCCCAATCCGGATTACGAACTCAAGGCAGGCATGCCGGCGGATGCACGCATACGTGAGTAGCGGGAGGAGCTATGGTTGACTCGTCCGAAAGCCGGCCTAATCTGGTCGAAGTGAAAAACCTTTCACACGCGTTCAAGCTCGTTGAAGCGATCCGCGATATTTCGTTTCATGTGCCCGGCAAAAGCATTTTCGGGCTGGTTGGATCCGACGGCGCCGGAAAGTCCACAGTTCTTCGGCTGATTGCCGGGATGATGAAACCGTCCACCGGCGAAATTATGATAGACGGTTTGACCTTCGTATCCGGGAGGCAAAAAATAAAGCACATCATCGGCTACATGCCCCAGCGATTTGGTCTTTACCAGGATCTGACCGTGGAAGAAAACATGAATTTTTTTATGGATGTTTTCGGCATTCCTCGCTCCGACAGGAAAAACCGCATGGAAAAGTACCTGGGCTTTTCCAACCTTTTGCCTTTTACGGACAGACTGGCCGGCGATCTTTCCGGCGGCATGAAACAGAAACTGGGCCTGGCCTGTGTTCTGGTTCATGAGCCGCGTCTGCTGATTCTGGACGAGCCGACCAATGGTGTTGACCCGGTCTCCCGGCATGAATTCTGGGACATCCTGGACAGTATGAAACAGGAGGGGATGACTCTCATCATTTCGACGGCCTATCTGGACGAAGGCGAAAAATGTGACCGTCTGGCCTTGATGCACGCCGGCGTCATTCTGGAGGAAAACTCACCCGACGCAATGCGGGGAATCCACCCGACACTGGAAGCGGCCATCATTGCGCGGATTACCGAAGTGGACAAGGAGCTTGTTCATGATGCTTTCTCCTTCTGAATCCATTTCGGTTTCTCAACTGGAAAAAAAATTCGGCAAATTCGTCGCAGTCAATAAAATCACGTTTTCCGTCAAAAAAGGAGAAATCTTCGGGTTCCTGGGCTCGAACGGATCAGGAAAATCCACGACGATACGCATGCTCTGTGGCATTATTACCCCCACATCCGGCACCGGGATGGTTGCCGGCTATGACATGATCAACCAGCCTGAAGAAATCAAGCAGGCCATCGGCTACATGTCGCAGAAGTTTTCCCTCTATGAAGATCTGACACCATACGAAAATGTGCGTTTTTATCTGGGAGTATACAGCGTTCCGCAGCATCAATGGTCCGAACGCATCGACTGGATATTGAATATGACGCGTCTGCAGGATGTTCGCGATCGCCTCACGCGGGAATTGCCTCCGGGCTGGCGTCAGCGGCTGGCGCTGGGCTGTGCACTGTTGCACCGGCCGCAGATTCTGTTTCTGGACGAACCCACGTCCGGTGTTGATCCAATCACGCGCCAGCACTTCTGGAATTTTATCAGGCGCCTCGCGGCTGACGGTGTTACGGTCTTTGTCACCACGCATTACATGGATGAAGCCCTTTTTTGTGAACGCATTGTCATGATTAACTCGGGCAGCATTGTGGCGTCGGGTTCTCCTTCAGAAATTATTGCGGGGGCCTGCCCGGACATGCCTGGCGCTGATTTGAACGATGCCTTCGTGTCGCTGATGAAGAGGATGCCGGATTGAATCCCTTAAGATTGAAAGCCATTGTCCAGAAAGAGTTTTACCACCTGATACGCGATTACCGCAGCCTGTATCTGGCGTTTGCCATCCCGCTGATTCTGATCATCCTTTTCGGTTATGCGCTGAGCCTGGACGTCGATCATATCAAAACAGTCGTGATTGACTATGACAAGACATGGCTGAGCCGCGATTTTACGGCGAAGCTGGATGCATCTCCCTACTTTGATCTGGTGGCGAATCTCGATTCATCGCGGCAGATGGCAGACTATATCGATCATGACAGAGCTTCTGTGGCGATCCATATCCCTCCCGATTTTATGAAAAATGCAGGAGCGGACCGGGATGCGCAGATGCAGATAATTATTGACGGCAGCGATCCGATCTTTGCCGGTGCTGTGCGGGGGTATTTGACGGCCTTTACCGAATCTTATAATTCAAAACTGCTTGTTTCTTTTCTCAACCGTCAGGGACAGAGGGCTATTAAGGTTCCCGTGGAAGGCCGTATCCGCATCTGGTTTAACGAAGATCTGGAGAGCCGCAATTTTATTATTCCGGGGATCATTGCCATTATCATCATGATTGTCGGAGCCATGCTGACGTCATTGGTGATCGCGCGGGAATACGAAGACGGTACGATGGAGACGATCAAATCTCTGCCGATTCACGCCGGTGAATTTCTTCTGGGCAAGTCGATACCTTATTTTTTCATCGGATTGGCTAATGTGCTGATTGCCATGCTGCTGGGGCAGCTTCTTTTCGGCATTGTGCTCAAGGGGAATTTCTGGCTGATGCTCTTCGCCACATCTTTGTATCTGCTATGCGCGCTGTCTCTGGGGTTGTTTATTTCGTCCGTGACCAAATCGCAGTTGATGGCCAATCAAGCTGCCATTATGCTTACATATCTGCCGTCTCTGCTTCTGTCTAATTTTGTTTTTCCGATCATCAATATGCCGCAGGTGCTGCAATGGGTGACATATGTTGTGCCCGCAAGATACTATATCGACATCCTGGTCGGACTCTATCTGCGTGATACCGGTCTTGCCTACCTGGGACCAAACATGGTTGTCCTGGGCGGAATGTGCGTCGTCATGATCGGACTTAATTATATTCTGCTGAAAAAGGAAGGTTTATGAACTGGCCGAGGATTCGGGAATTAGTCCGCAAAGAATTTATTCAACTGCTGCGCGATAAGCGCAACCGTGTGATTCTCTTTGCGGCGCCAATTATCCAGATGCTGGTTTTTGGATATGTGGTTAATTATGATATCCGGAATATCCGTGTGGCCGTTGTTGATTATTCGCACACAGTGGAAAGCCGGAAACTCACGGATGCCTTTGAAGGCAGCCGTGTCTTTTCAATTACCCATTTCCTGAATGACGAAAGGACGTTTGAGGATTTGCTGCTCAGGGGCCAGGTGGACATGGGGATTAAAATTGCACCCGATTTCGCGACCATCATCCGCAGGGGACAGACAGCCCCTGTCCAGATTGTCGCGGATGGTTCCATGAGCAACATGGCGGCATTGCGCATGGCCTATACGACGTCCGTACTCGATCAATTCAACCGCGGGATGCTCCGGGAGCTTTATCCACAGCACATGAGCTATGGCAGAATCGACGCGCGTATCCGCACCTGGTATAACCCGAATATCGAAAGTCAGCATTTCTTTGTCCCGGGGATTGTGGCGTTTGTCATCATGCTGATTTCCCTGCTTTTGACCTCCATTGCCATTATCCGTGAAAAAGAAGCGGGCACAATGGAGCAGATCATCGTCACCCCTTTGAAATCATATGAATTCATTCTCGGGAAAACGATTCCCTATATCATCCTTTCTCTCTTACAGTTGACGGTGGTCATTATCGTCGCCATCTACTGGTTTGAAATACCCCTGGCGGGAAGCATTCCGCTTTTGTTTTTTGCCGCATGCTTGTTTCTGCTTGGCACGTTAGGCATCGGTCTGTTTATCTCGACGATTTCGAAGACACAGCAGCAGGCCATGATGACGACGTTCTTTTTTATTCTTCCGTTCTTCATGCTCAGCGGTTTTGTTTTCCCGATTGCCAATATGCCGGACATCGTTCAATGGCTTACCTACCTGAACCCGCTTAGGTATTTCCTGGTTATCCTGAGGGGCATTTTTCTCAAGGGCGTCGGGCTGGATGTTCTCTGGCCGCAATATCTCCTGCTGGCGGTTTTGGGTACGATCGTTTTTTCGGGTGCAATTGTCCGCTTCAAAAAACGCCTGGATTAGTGTAAACATAAGTGAAAGGCGAAAGGCTTGAGGATACGGAGATGCTCAAAGTTATTGAAGATGAGAAACTGATTGCCCGATATGCGCGGCAGTTTGCGGGAACTTTCAGGCTGTTCACGGACGAAAAGATCAGGGTAAAACTGGGGCACCAGGGTGCAAGTTTCAGCGCCAAGGTTTCGTGGTCAAAAAGACTCGGCATCTGGATATTTTCCCACTCGGCAAAAGATGTCCGTTACTGGAATGCGTTCGGTCTTGGCAAACCGCAGGTATCCGGACACCTGCCGATAACAGCGGAAGTCAATTTTCCGCGGGCGGGAATCGACCGGAAAACGGGTGCGGCTTTTGCCCGGGACGCATGGAATCATGTCTACGTGATACACCGGGGTAAAATCGGCGGCGGGAAAAAGGGAGTCGGAAAGACACTTTTTGAAGAAAACTACAGGGGTAACTGGGTCTGGATGGAAGACGGGGATTCACTGGCGGAGGTTGCGGTGATCGGTGCGCTGCAGAGCCCCCGTTTTGCCCTGCAGGCAGCCCAGTTTGTCAGGAAAATTGAAAAACTAAAATCGGCGGCATCATTTTCGTCCCAGACGTCACTTAATTTTTCAGAGGCGGCATTTCATGAGGAGCTCGTTGGAAGTCCGCCCTCATCACCTCCGGATAATATTGCCGACGCCTGTGACCATGACCTGATTATCAGTCAGCTGGCTGCGCTTTTTCACCGCTGGAAATTTAAGATCGGCAATGACGCAAATATCGAGTTGTTCCTGACGCAGCCGCCCTCTGACGGACTGTCTCACATCATCGCCGTTTGTACTGACCCAAGGGAGAAAACGGTGATGGCCGTGGTGGCAAAACTGCTTTTACAAAAAGCCGGCCAGACGGGTCACCCTTCCGCCATCCTGTTGTTGCCGGAGGACAAAGTGGAGCAATACGCGCATCAAATGCGGCGGCTGCACATTGATGTGCTCGGCTTTCGGGTGGAGGGGGAAAAAATATTCTTTCCTGATCTGGGGAAAATAAGGCATGATCAAAATTAACGGCGGCGAAAAAATATGTCAGTAATGCCATTTGTCTACCATAATATCCTTGGACAATCAGAGTAAGTCAGGTTTGGTCAAGTCCTGAATAAATCAATCAAATTTTTCAAATCCTTTTTTCAGATACAGCCTTTTGCGGAAAGGCAGTTTTTTTTAAATATTTGCTTGTAAAGGTTATGGATATTTGGTTAATTACCAATAGGTTTAACAAACCGACATCCCTTTTTAGGGGAAATCCTCGCATGCAGGAAAATCTAAAAGGAGAATCTATGGGCGAAGGCATAAATGATTTCGCAAAGAACATCGTTGATCTGAGACGACACATGTGGATGGATGGCGTCGAAGTGGAATTGCGCCGTCTGATCTGGCAGATTGCCGTAGTCGGCAAATACATCTCCGCAAAAATCCATGAATCCAATCGCAAACTGGCCGGTTTTAAAAATATTTACGGGGAGGAACAGCTGGCGCTGGACCGCATAACTGACGACATCCTGAAAAATAAACTGCATCATTCCGGATTCGTCAGCCACTACGCTTCCGAAGAACTGGAAGATATCGTTGCCATCGGCAGCGGGCAGGAAAAATATATTGTCACAGCCGATCCCCTGGACGGATCATCGCTTGTGGATACCAATCTGTCCATCGGCACGATCATCGGCATCCACCAGAAATCCATTTTTGATTGCGGAAGAAATTCAATGGTCGCGGCACTATACATCACCTACGGACCGCTGATCACGATGATTTATTCGGCGGGCAAAGGCGCGCACGAGTTTGTTCTGGACCGCGAGGGCGAATACGTCCTTTCTGAAGAAAAAATCAAACTCAAAGAAAAAGGATCCATCTTTTCACCCGGAGGTCTGCGCAGGGACTGGACAGACGCGCATTTAAAATTTGTTGAAAAGCTGGAGCAGGATGGTTACAAGCTCCGATACAGCGGTGGGTTTGTTCCCGACATTAATCAGGTTCTGATTAAAAAAGGCGGGTTGTTTACCTATCCGGCGCTGAAAGAATCGCCTCAGGGGAAACTCAGGCTGCTGTTCGAGCTGCAGCCAATGGCTTTTATTATGGAGCAGGCCGGCGGGAAGGCCACGGACGGCAAACAGGATATTTTATCTGTCCAGGTGACGTCGGTCAATCAACGTTCGCCGATTTACATCGGCTCCGCGGCGGAAGTAACAATGGCGGGACAATTCCTGTCGCAATAATTTAAGATGATAAGGAGCAGCCATGATTTACGAAAACAAAAATCAACTGAAAAAGGGATGTAAATCGATTCTCGCCATTGACGAGGACGATGTCCGCGTTTTAGACGAAGGCAGATTTCGGGATAAATTGATCGATGATTTAATTTATACGGTTGTGTTCAGCCCCGATCCGGGAACAAAAGAGGCCGCGGGATTTCTGATTCGCCGGGGTGCAGCCGCGCTGGGGATCATGTCTTCATCGATTCAGGCGCTCTATGACGCGATGGGTCGAAAGGAAGTCGGTGGTTTCACGGTTCCGGCAATCAATCTACGCGGGATTACCTATGATGCCGCGCAGGCTGTTTTCCGCGCTGCCATGAAAGGAAAAGTTGGGCCGGTCCTTTTTGAAATTGCCCGTTCGGAAGTAGACTATACAAGTCAAAGGCCATTCGAATATACCTGTGCGGTTACTGCCGCTGCCGTCAAATCCGGGTGGCGTGGCCCGGTTTTTATTCAGGGTGATCATTTCCAGATCAATGCGAAGAAATTTGCCGCAGACGCCGAAAAGGAAACGCAGGGGGTCAAAAATCTGATCTGGGAAGCGATTGAAGCCGGATTTTACAATATCGACATCGATACGTCCACGCTGGTTGATTTGTCTCAACCCACCATCAAAGATCAGCAGAGGCATAACTTTTCACTGGCGGCTGAACTGACGACCATGATCCGCGACCTGGAGCCGCAGGGGATTACCATATCCGTAGGCGGTGAAATCGGCGAGGTCGGCGGCAAGAACAGTACAGTCGAAGAGTTACAGGCATACATGGACGGCTACCTCGAAGAACTCAAAAAGCGGGGCGACGCGTTGAAAGGCATCAGCAAGATCAGTGTGCAGACAGGAACAACGCACGGCGGCATTCCTCTGGCCGACGGAACCGTCGCAAAAGTTAAAATTGATTTTGACGTTTTGCAGAAATTATCCGAAACATCGCGCCTGAAATACGGTTTGTCAGGAGCGGTTCAGCACGGTGCGTCCACGCTGCCGGATGAAGCATTTGACCGTTTTCCCGCTACCGGTACCGCCGAAATTCACCTGGCCACCGGTTTCCAGAATATGATTTATGACAGCAATGCATTTCCGGCTGAGTTGCGGTTAAAAATTTATGATTATTTAAAAAGCAACATGAAAGATGAAT
>JAGFXG010000265.1 GCA_017860985.1 Deltaproteobacteria bacterium | reverse complement strand
CCCGGACAGCTTCGTCCGGGGTAACCGTTTTCATTGTACTCATGCGCCGGTCACCGTTTTTGTTTACTATGACAAATATCGGGCCTATTATCAAGCATCCCTATCAACCTCATAGCCTACATCCTGATAGCCTATTAAACCCAAGACCGCAGGTCCTCAAAAACCCCTAACAGCCTAATAGCCTACAGCCTATCAACCTAATAGAAACTCCCGGATGTCGCCCGACAGCCGGTCGGGTTTTTCCAGGGGAATCGCGTGACCACAGTTTTCGTAAATGATCATTTTTGCCCCGGGCAGTGTTTTTTTATAATCATCAGCCAACGGAATCGGAAAGATCGGATCCTGATCGGCCAATATGATCAGCACAGGCCGGGAAATGTTCCGGGCAGTATGATTAATATCAAAAACGCTGGCCGCGGCAAACTGGCGCAGAAAGGCATACAAGGGCTGTGGATTTTTCATCCTCAGGCTAACGGACAGATCCAGAATGTCCGGGTGTTTTTCAACAAATCCTGGCGCCGTCATCTGTGTCATATCGATACGGTATACCTGCTCGGCCGTTTTACCGGCGATTTCCGCAGCAACTTTTTCCCAGAATGGCTTGCTCAATTTAGCAGACCGGACCCCTCCCATTCCTGTGGCGACCAGAATCAGGCGATTGACCATATCCGGATAGGACAGGGCCATTTCCTGGGCAATGAAGCCGCCCATCGACAATCCCGCCACGTTGGTTTTTTCAATGCCCAGCGCCTTAAGCAGGCCCACGGCATCCGAGGCCATTAGGGCGATACTGTATTCCTCATCGGGCTTGTCACTTCGGCCGATGCCACGGTTGTCCAGCGCGATTACCCGAAAGTCTTTTGACAGTTCCTGAATCTGTGCAAACCATAAATCCATGGGAAACGCCAATCCATTGATGAGAATCAGCGGCTCACCCTTTCCACGCTCTTCATAATAAATCCTGATTCCGTTGACCGTTTGATGAGGCATAAAAGGATCTCTCTTTCATGCATGACGATGGGGAATAAATTCCTCCCGCAGGGGGCTGCGGGAGGATGATGGAGAAAAAGAATTTTACACGGCTTCAATAGCGATGGCCATGCCCTGGCCGCCGCCGATGCAGAGGGAGGCCAACCCTAGGCTGACATTTCGACGCTTCATTTCATTGGCCAGCGCAAGCACGATACGCGCTCCCGAGCAGCCAACCGGGTGGCCGATGGAAATGGCTGATCCGTTGACGTTGGTAATATCCCAGGGAATGTTCAATTCGCGCAGGCAGGCAATGGCCTGGGCGGCAAATGCCTCGTTGAGCTCAAACAGACCGTAATCCTTGATTGAAGTGCCGGTAACCCTGAGCAGTTTGCGCACGGCAGGAACGGGTCCCAGTCCCATGTAAGCGTTGCCGGCCGTTACCGTACCGTCCTTTTTGAAGGCCGTGTTTAATTTGGCCAGCTTTTCCATGCTGGTATCCATCGGTCGCTCGTCCGTGTCAAAAACAATGGGATTGCCTTTTTTCTGCGGAATGATGACCGGAACAATTTCGTCTTTCAGGATGCCGTTTTTCATCGCGTTGCGGGCGCGTGTGTGGCTCTCGAGGCTCAGTTTGTCCTGCTCCTCGCGGGAAATGCCGTAGCGGGCGGCGATGTTTTCGGCGGTAATACCCATGTGGTAACCGTAGAAGATTTCATACAGGGCGTCAAAGACCATCAGGTCAACGGTTTTGCCGAAAGGCATATCCATGCGGTGACCCCAGCGTGCCTTGGGCAGACCGATCGGGACATCGCTCATGTTTTCCATGCCGCCGGCAATGACAACTTCATTGTCACCTGCTTTAATGCCGGCAGCGGCGAGCGCGATGGCTTTCATGCCGGAGGCGCAGACTTTGTTGATAGTATAAGCGGTCGTTTCCTTGGGCAGACCGGCACGGATCATGGCCTGACGTCCGACATTCTGACCCTGGCCCGCTCCGATGACGTTGCCGATGATGACTTCATCCACGGCGATTTCTTTGAGATTGTCGGCCCATTTGGAATACTGCTGTTCTATGGAACAAAGCCCTTCGTCCTTTGCCGTATCCGGCGCGTCATCTTTGGCATTGGCAGGCAATGCCGGCTTGAAACCGGCTTTGCTTAAAACTTCATGAATAACGAGTGCTCCCAAATCTTTGGCGGGAATATCCTTCAGGGCGCCTCCGAAGGCTCCAACCGCGGTGCGCACACCGCTGACAATGACTGCATTTGACATAATATTGCTACCTCCTTGTTCTCGATAGTGTGACGTCATTTCAATGACATTTTTATTGTTCAAAAGCCTGCGGCGATTGAATGATCTTTTTTTAAAAAAATCGCGGGGAGTATTTCATAATTGAGAATTTATGGCAAGAATGATTTACCCCTTTGTGTTTTCAAAAAACATGCGTCTGGCACATGGCCTGCAGACGTTTCGTCTCTGAATCGCTCCATGGAATGAATCGTTTGACAGGAAGCATCTTCTGCTGGTTACGCACGACCCTCTAGGAGGATTTTGCGGCCTGAGGCACAGCCAGATTGAAACGCAGTAAAAGCGCATCGGAATCGTAAGTGCGGGTGATTTCAACTTTTGATTTCTCAAAGACTTTCAGCATGGCATCATTCCGCGGGAGAACATAGGCAATAAACTCCCCGATGCCCCGGTCCCTGGCAATCTTGACCAGATAGTTCATCATAAACGTGGCCACGCCTTTTCCCTGAAATTCCTCGTCCACAATAAAAGCGATTTCATGGGCGCCTTCCCGTTTTCCGTAAGCATACCGGGCCTCCGCGATAATTCTTTCGTTACGGCCCTTTTCCACGATGGCGACAATGGACAATGTTTCATCATAATCAATGTTGACGTAGTTCTGCATTTCCTTGTGGGGCATGACAGGTTTATTGGCAAAATACCGGAAATATTTTGATTCGTCGGAAAAATTGTAAAAAAGCCTGCGCATCATGTCTTCATCGGACGGTTTGATCGGGCGAATCTTGATCTCCAGTCCATCCTTGAGGGATTTGCGCGTCTCCAGAATCGCCGGGTAACTGGCGGCGTGGCGTGCAACATATATTTGATCAGCGTAAACATAATTCAGCGCCTTGGCCTGTTCCAGAAGACTTTCACGATGATCCGGATGGGCAATATCAATCATGGCCAGAACACGCTCACGGATGGATTTGCCGAAAAGATTGGCCACACCGTATTCCGTGGCGATGTATTTGATGACTCCCAGCGTGCTGTGGGTGTTGCCGGTTTCCCATTCGTGCCGGATAACAATGTTGCTGCGGCCCTCCTTATCAATGGAGTTGAGCGCCACAATCCCTTTGCCGTTTTTGGAAATGGTCGCGGCCATGGCGAAGCCCAGTTTGCTTTCATAACCCGTCAGGAGATTGTCGCCGGAATGAAAAATAACCAGCTCGCCGGAGATGTCAATTTTCTTGACATTCATAATGCCGATAAGGCTTTTAATCCTGCGCACGACAAAAGGGTTGCTCAGCCGGGCGATCGGATAGAATTCGAAAACCGGATTGCGGTGGACATAATCATACAGGGCGCGGCTTCCATAACAATAGCATGCGGTGATGAGTCCTCCGGTATAACGGCTGCGGTCCAGGGAAATTGCTCCCGATTGAATCAGATCGATGGCCCAGTCTGAAACGACATGCGTCAGAATCCCCAGATTTTTCTTCTGTTTCAGATGATCGGCAACGGCGTTGAAAATCCTTCCAACATGGAGCGCCACGGTTGAGCCGTCCTCAATCAGGTTGGAGATATTCCAGCCGATCCGGTCCGTGATTTCGTCATAGGGTTTATTTTCCCGTTCAATCAGAGGCAAATCGCTTTCGACGATAAAGTCGACACTGCTGAGATGAATTGCCGTTTCGCCGTGGGTGACCGGCATGGCGGGATTGATCTCGGCGATGACCAGAGACGCCTGCTTGATTGCGATGTTGGCCACATCCACTGCAACGCCCAGAGACACAAACCCTTTGTCGTCGGGCGGGGATGTCAGAATGATTGCCACATCGACCGCCACCGCGCCGCTCAAGAAAATGTAAGGCAGTTCCATGAGATTGGCGGGAATAAAATCGACTTTGCCGTCGGCGATATCCTTGCTGATGCTTTCACCGATGTTGAACGTCTTCAGGCGGTATTGCCGGCTCTCATTCGGAGAGGTCAGGTACTTCCCAAGGGTGATGAGCTGAATGATTTCCAGGTCGCGGATGTTGTTCGCGTCGGATTGCGTGATGGCCGATAGTATTTTCCCTGGAGCCGCAACACCGCTTGTCGCAAATATCTTCTGGCCGGGCTTCAGTTTCTCCAGCACCTGGTCGGCGCTGATCACTTTGGAACGGTAGTCTGTTCCGAAAACAGTTGTTCTTTTATTCATAGACAATCCTTAAAAAAAAGTCTTTCATTCATGCCGCTGTTTCCGTACGGACGGATAACTGATAACATAAACATCTGAAAAAATCTGCCATAACTTCCCGTCCAGGGCAAACTATCCTGAAATATCAATGTATTCAACGCGGTCCGGTCAATGAATGCCCACCGATGTTCTTCCATCGCTGATGAGGATCCGCTTGACAAAAAATGCCCGTCATCATTATAGGGTAAAAAATCCAAAATTATGCCTTGCCGGCAAAGACGATTTGGAAAAACAACGAAGAAAAGGCGGACCTGTGAGAAAA
>JAGFXG010000264.1 GCA_017860985.1 Deltaproteobacteria bacterium | reverse complement strand
ATTTACGAAAAATTGGATATCAACAATCGGACCCAGCTCGTCAAATTTGTCATCAACAACAAGCTGGAAGGTGTTTGGAAAGAGGACTAGCTCACCCCGTTCATCCCTGTTCATCCCTATTCTTTGAATACATGATAAGTCTCATTGCCGGGATGGTATTCAATCAGATGAATTAGTTTTTTGGACAAAAACATAAGCAACGGGTTTCGTGTAAAAAACAGCATATACCTTGGTTCCAACGCACATCCCAAACGGCATTTTGTGTTTTCAGCGGTTTGTCCAAAATCAATTTTTTGTGAGCGGTTTGTAAACCCAGTTCGCAGCACTTGAATCATCATGTTGTAGTACAAGTCGTATTCATCTCTGCGGTCATAATCCATCCCCCCAAAAACAAAGGTTGTTTGCTCCTCGAAATGGGTGGTCATGATAAAGGCCACAGGCTTCTGCCGAGTGTCATACAAGGCGAATATTTCAGCTGGGCAAGCACGAAAAAAATCCAATCCCAGAGTTTCCAACGGGAAATCACTGTGATTCAAAACCTGCAGATATAACTGGTAAAGCTCTTGGTCAAATTCCTGAGAAGGTACCTGCTTCCACTGAAGCATGGCGCCTTTTTTTTCTGCCAACTCTAGGCGACGGCGGTAATGGCTGCGCAGATTCGTCTTGTATTCTTCATAATTTGAAAACTTGTTGGTAAAGACTGCAGTAGATAGGGTATGGGCACAGGCGACCAATCCGCTCTGGTTTTGTCGATCGTTGAGGATCAGAAACAATCCTTTCTGACTGGAATAGTCCGAGATGAGTGCTTCCAATTCACCGAAATAGCCTACCCTGTCAATGGATGCAGGCGGGGCAATTACTGTGAATGGGAGTGCGAACTTGGCTTTGCCAAAAGAGAAGATATTGATTCTTTTCTTATATTCGCAACAACTGTACCCTGCCCCAATCACTAATTTGTACGGGGTATCCCGATAGATTGCCGCAGCGAAAATAGCCTTTTCAGCTGTCATTTTCTGACCAAAAAAATCATCCAGGTCTCCACATTCAATACCTTGAAAGGTTTTTTTCATAGGTACAATACTCCTTATAGGGTTCGTCCGCATAGCGTTGTGTTGCCAGCTCCGAAGGCATATTCTCTTCCAAAATCCAGCTTGTAATCATTGTGGTACATTTTTGTCCGGCTGCCTCCAGCGCGCCGAGGAAAAGGAGAGCCACTGCGCCGGTTCGCTTAAACTTTGGGATTAGACCAATCTCAACCAACTTCCCACGCCTAGGAATTTGCCGTAGTACTTTGTATCGGATGAAAGTTAGAACTCCCGCGGTTCCTCCTACTGGAACTAGTTGATTAAAGTCTGGATACCATAATACAAACCCGATATCTTCTCCATCCTTTTTTGCGAAAATCAAGTTGTTGGCGTTCAGCAAGGGTTTCATGGACGAGAACAGTTCCAGATCCTCTTCGGCACTTCGCTGATAATAATATCGATGATCCTCGAATATCCGGTTGTTCAAATCGGTGTATCGTTGAATGGATTTTCGGAAACCCTTACTTGAAAAATCTGCCGGCTCTAGGGTCACCCCTTTTGTTCGATGCTCAATCCTTCGAATGTCGTCACGAAGTCTTCCCGTTATGGCAGCAATCTCCTTTTTAAAACTGACTAGTTTTATTTGTTCATAACTCAAGAAAAAATCATGATAGTAGGCCTTCCCATAGCTTTCTCCAAAGCTGATTGGCAGGTGGGGATTCAACGGAAATCCCACTGCATTGTTGCAATGCCCTTCCAGACCAATCACTACTCGATCCACATTCCACGATAATGCCAGCGCTTCGGCATATTCAAGCAGAAGCGTTACAGCCTTCTGAGCGTTTGGTGTTGCGTCAAAAAAACCGATAGAGAGTTCATGGGCCATATGGTGTTTTATCAGAACGGCCTGACACAGAATTTCATTATTCTCTTTGACCCAAACCATCTGTTGCTTTGAGTTATTAAAAAACGCAGTTTCAGTTCTGCACAAAAGTTTAACCAGACTGCTTTTATTATCAACGAAACCCGGCTCGTCCCCGTAGACTTGCCGTGCAAACCGATTGAATTCTTTTATGTTGGAATGTTTTTCCACCTTCATATGGTTGTTTCCTTCTTAAATAATATTTGGCGTGATTCCTTTTTTGATCTGTGCACGGTAGAAAAAGTTGATGTACATATAAAATAAATACATGAACGGCTTTTTCAGAAAGTCCTTCCGGAAAATTGTCCGCTTGATAATTGCCTTTCGTGTAAACACTCGGCGGTATAGATCCCAATATGCATTTGTCAATTCATCCGGGCCCATGTTTAGCGGTTGATGAACCGCAACCGTGCCGTTGTAACTGTATATGTCCTCGTTGATGATTCTTCCAGCCACTTTCATCTCGTCAAAAAACAGGGTTCCGGGAATGGGTGTCAGGATGTAAAACCGCGGCACGACAATTTTGTTTTCCACAATAAAGTCAGCTGTCTTTTTGATGCTCTCCAAGGTGTCGCCATCTGCGCCAATGACCATTTCAGTTGAAATGTCGATGCCAATCGCGGTTATTTTGGCTAATTGGTTTTTGTAGTTTTCAACCCTAGCCCATTTTTTGTTTAAGCGGTTTAAGCTTTCCTGTGAAATACTTTCGATGCCAAAGGATAATGCAAAACAGCCGCTCTCCGCCACAGCAGAAAGGACAATCGGATTGTCAGCGATGTCAATGGAGCACTGGGACATCCACTTCATGTTTAACCTTTTGAACTGGCTGCATAATTCGAGCAAATAAGGGATGTCAGAAAAAATGTTATCGTCCAACAGCAAAAATCGTCGGTACCCAAGTGCCTTGATTTTTTCCACGTCCCGAACGACTTCTGAAATTTCTCTTTTTAAATAAGTTCCCCGGTACAGGCAAAAAACCGAGCAAAAGCTACACGTATTGGGACATCCCCTGCCCGCTTGCACCGGAAGAAAATTGCCGATTCTTTTGTTCGTCAAAAGTTCATACTTCGGCAACGGATAGGTGAGAGACTCCAGAGGCATGTTATAAAAAGGTTTTAAATCGTTTGACTGATAATCTTTGACCATTTGCACAAAGCTATTTTCTCCGTCACCGATGACTACGCTGTCACAGTACTTTTTGGCCTCCTGTGGCATCAAACTCACCATATAGCCGCCCATGACCACCGTTTTGCCTCGCCGTTTAAATTCCTTGGCAATATCTATGCTTCGTACGATGGCATGGCCCATGCCGGAAATTGCGATCACGTCTGCATCGCTTTCAAAGTTCACATCCTCTATGGTCT